>JANNZE010000501.1:0-3587 GCA_031410455.1 Chitinophagaceae bacterium
AAAAGCCATACCGGTATTGCAGGAAAAATGTTCAGTGCTATGGGAAAAAATGGTGTTAACATTCGTGCAATTGCACAAGGCTCTTCCGAAAGAAATATTTCTGCTGTAATTGCATTAAGTGATGTTACCAAAGCGGTAAACGTTTTACACGAAGCATTTTTTGAAACTACTTACAAACAGGTGAATGTATTTATTGCAGGAGCAGGAAATGTAGGCAGTAAATTATTGGCACAATTAAATCAGCAATTAGATTTTTTAAAGAACAGCAACAGGTTGAATGTAAAAATTGTTGGATTGGCCAATAGTAAAAAAGCTTTATTAAATGATGACGGTATTGATTTGAATAACTGGCAGGCATTATTAGCCGAAGCACCTGCCAATACCATTGAAGGATATATTGATACTATTATTGCAAAAAATTTACGCAACACTATTTTTGTAGATGTTACTGCAAGTGATGTGGTAGCCACCTGCTATAATAAATTATTGCAGAAAAGTATTGCTGTAGTAGCTTGTAATAAAGTGGCTTGTTCTTCAGTATATACTTATTACCAGCAACTAAAAGAAAGTGCAAGAGAATACAATGCAAAATTTTTGTTTGAAACTAATGTTGGCGCTGGATTGCCTATCATTGGTACGCTCAATGATTTAATCAGCAGTGGCGATAAGATCAATAAAATGCAGGCCGTGTTAAGTGGTACTTTAAATTTTGTGTTTAATAATTATGATGGCAAACAATCATTTGCATCTGTTGTAAAACAAGCACAGGACGAAGGATATACAGAACCAGATCCGCGACTTGACCTAAGCGGAACTGATGTAATGCGCAAGATCATGATCCTGGCCAGGGAAGCAGGAACAGAAATGGAAATGACAGATATCAAATGCAATGGTTTTTTACCTGAATCGTGTTTCGACGGATCGGTGGAAGATTTCTACAAAGAAATGGAAAAGCATGAAGCACATTTTCTTTCCTTACTGGAAGCCGCAAAAAAAGAAAACTGCAAATTGAAATTCGTTGCTTCCTTTCATGACGGTAAAGCATCTGTTGGCTTACAACATATTTCACCTGTACACGACCTGTTTCATTTATACGGAAAAGACAATGTGGTTTTATTTTATACGGACAGGTATACGGATCAGCCACTGGTAGTGAAAGGCGCCGGTGCCGGTGCGGAAGTAACGGCCAGCGGAGTATTTGCAGATATTATCAGAGCAGCAAAAATGTAATATGAAAAGCATTAAGGTAAAATGTCCCGCCAGTTTATCAAACCTGGTTTGCGGCTATGATATATTCGGAATGGCAGTAGAAGCTCCGTATGATATTTTAGAATTAAAAAATACGGATGGTGAAGGTATTTCCATTCAACATACAGATGATTATGGCTTGTCAACTGATCCATCAAAAAACATTGCTGGTGTTGCACTTCAGTCAATGGTCAGTGAGTTAAAACTGAAAGGACATTTCGAAATTATCATTCATAAAAATATAAAACCCGGAAGCGGTATTGGCTCCAGTGCAGCCAGTGCAGCAGGAATAGTTGTTGCTGCAAACCTGTTACTCGGGCTTGAATTAACACATCAGCAATTGCTCACCTTTGCGATGGATGGAGAAATGATTGCAAGCGGAAGCAGGCATGCAGATAATTTAGCGCCACTGATTTATGGTGGAATGACCCTGATCAGGGATACGGATAATTTTGACATTATTTCTATTCCATCACCACCATTATTCATTACCATTTTGCATCCGCAGATTGAGATCAAAACTTCTTATGCAAGAGAGATCCTTCCAAAAGAAGTTCCTTTGAAAGATGCGGTAAAACAATGGGCCAATACAGCCGGATTGGTCGCGGGTTTTTTACAAAATGATTATGCATTGATGAGCAGAAGTATGCAGGATTTTATAATTGAACCCGTAAGAAGCAAATTGATTCCTGCCTATGACGCAGTAAAAAAAGAAAGTATGCATTGTGGTGCATTGGGTGGCGGAATATCCGGAAGCGGACCATCCATGTTCATGTTCTCAAAAGACGAACAAAAGGCCCGTGCAATTTCCGATGCTATGTGTAAGGTGTATAACTCAACAGGCATTGCATACAAAACGTATGTAACCAGTATTAATCAAAAAGGTGTAACCGTTGTATAAAATGAAATATTACAGTTTGAACGGCAATGCGCCGCACGTTGATTTTGCACATGCGGCAGTGGAAGGCCAGGCGCCTGATAAAGGTTTATATTTTCCGGAATATATCCCGCAGATAGATCCTGCGTTAATTAAGAACATTTCAGATTATTCCAATGCGGAAATTGCCTTTCAGGTGATCCGCCCGTATATCGGCGGCATGATACCAGACGAACGTTTGATGCAGATCGCAAAGGAAACCGTAGATTTCGATATTCCGCTGGTGCAGGTAAATGAAAAAATAAGTTCGCTCGAATTATTTTACGGACCAACGCTCGCTTTCAAAGATGTGGGTGCAAGATTCATGAGCCGCTGTTTATCAGAACTGGTTAAGAAATCTGATAAAGAGATCACTGTACTGGTGGCTACATCCGGGGATACAGGCGGCGCAGTGGCCAATGGTTTTTTTGATGTTCCTGGAATTAATGTACTGATTTTATACCCTTCGGGAAAAGTGAGTCCTGTACAGGAAATGCAACTGACCGCATTGGGCAAAAACATAAAGGCGCTGGAAGTAAAAGGGAATTTTGATGATTGCCAGTCATTGGTGAAACAGGCTTTCATGGATAAGGATATCAACCAATCTGTTTTCCTCACTTCTGCCAATTCGATCAATATTGCACGTTGGCTTCCGCAACAATTTTATTATTGCTTTGCCTATAAACAATGGAAAGACAAAGAACACCCACCGGTGATATGTGTGCCGAGCGGAAATTTCGGGAACCTGTGTGCCGGTGTGATAGCACATTGCAGCGGATTGCCGGTGGATCATTTTATTGCTGCATGTAATGTTAATGATTCTGTAGCCCGGTATTTTGTATCCGGAATTTTCAATGCAAGGGAAACTATAGCAACGTACAGCAATGCTATGGACGTGGGAAACCCGAGTAATTTTCCAAGGCTGGTGGAAATGATGAAACAGAAAAATATTTCCATTTCTGCAGATACGATCACAGATGACGAAACCGTAAAGACCATTCAGAAAGTTTATCATCAATATAATTACCTGCTGGATCCGCATGGCGCCGTGGCTTATGCCGCACTGGAAAAATACCTGGAGAAAAATCCGGGAAAGAAAGGCATTTTTTTAGAGACAGCACACCCGGTAAAATTTCCGGATGTGATCGAATCATCTTTGGGTATTAAAATTCCGGTGCCGGAATCACTCGGAAGTTTACTGCAACAACAGAAACAAAGTATTTTGATCAATAATTCATTTCAAGAATTAAAAACTTTCCTGCTTAATCATTAATTCTTCAACAGAAATGTTATGATCTGTTAAGTTCGTTAACTTAACAGAAATAATTATAAATGAAAAGGATCACCTGTCTTCTCTTAGCCAGCTCTCTGCAAATGGTCGCTTTCTGCCAGTTGAAAAGCGGTTTCGATGCAGATGAATATA
>JANNZE010000502.1:0-9878 GCA_031410455.1 Chitinophagaceae bacterium
CACTCAGTTTTTTCTGACGCAATAAAGTACGTATCGTTATAAAAAATGCAGCCGTAATAATGAGTGTAAACAAAACAGCTCCCAGGATGAACCAGGTAATTCCTTTCAGGATTACCACACTTTCATTGGGTACCAACACCACCAGGTATTCTTCCCTGCTCAGATTTTCCATGGCACTTCCGCTGGGAGCAATGAGCGGAATAATCATCTGGTTATTATTGGTAGAATCCAGGTAATATTTATAAAAATCTGCAGATTGCACTTCATCTCCCGTAAGCGAGTTCTCTGTTACCGCAAATTCGAAATGCACATTTTCAAGTGAATGATTGGCCAATGCTTTCCTTACAATTTCCGAGATCTCTTCTTTGCTGAAACGCTGTATCACAGAAGGTTTCAGGTATTCGTTCTGCATCCTGTCGCCAGGAAACAACATATCAGATTTTTTGTTCAGCGGAATAAACCCGGTATGGTCCTGCACCAATTTGTCTGCAGCCTCCGCAGTAGCCATTTTAAAATTCTGTAGAAATTGCTGCTCTTTAACTTCACGTGCAGTTTTCAGCCACATGAACTGAAAAAATATCAATCCCAATAAAGAGAGCAGAATCAGTAAAGTAATTATCGGGAAAATTTTTTTCATGCAGTCGAAAAGATGTACATTATTGCAAATGTATAGCAGTTACGTTGTTGAATTTTGATTTGGATTAGTTTTTGTCCAATTTTAACTTGATAACCAGTATAAATATAAGAACATGGAAGATACAACTCAGGGTACATTGCTGATAGCTGAGCCTTTTTTAAAAGATCCCAATTTTATGAGAAGTGTGATCATGCTATGCAGGCACAGTGAAGACGGAACTTTTGGTTTTGTTCTGAATAAATTATACGAACATACATTAGATGACCTGATCACCGACATGGAAGGATACCCGGTTCCTGTATTTACGGGTGGCCCGGTACAGATGGATACGATACATTATCTGCATCAATGCCCTGAACTGATTCCGGAAAGCCAGCATGTAAGCGGAGATATTTACTGGGGCGGAGATTTTGAAACAGTTAAACTGCTGATCAAAACAGAATCGATAGATCTCAGTAAGATCAAATTTTTTATTGGTTACAGTGGCTGGGAAAGTGGTCAGTTAGAAACGGAATTATCTGAAAAAACATGGCTCGTTACTACTACCACCTCCTCACTAGTATTTAGTACACCGTATGAAAATATCTGGAAAGAAGGTTTGAAACAACTGGGTGGAAAATTTGAACTGATGATCAATTTTCCAATAGATCCGCAACTGAATTGATTTCAGTTTTGAAGATGAATATTAACGCTGTCTTCTGCATCAGGCAGGATGGCGGTTCTTTATCTTAATAAATATTATTTTCACCGTACATTCATCTTCAACAATTACCAGAGAATTGCTTTACAGGATCTTAAAATTTCCGGCCAAAATTGCTTTGTTGCTGTACTGCAGAAAATTGCAGGTGAACCATAGAGCAATGTTACAGTCTAACGGGCCATTGCTGATTGCCGCAAATCATCCTGATTCATTTTTAGATGCCATCATCATAGCTACTTTATTTAAAAAACCGGTGTATTCATTAGTAAGAGGTGATGTGTATGCGAACGGATTTTACACAAAGATTCTGAATGCGCTGAACATGCTTCCTGTGTACAGGATAAGTGAAGGTGCAGAGAACCTGGATCAGAATTACAGCACTTTTGCAAGGTGCCGTGAGATATTCAAAAAAAACGGAATTGTTTTGATATTCAGCGAAGGCCGGTGCATCAACGAATGGAAATTACGCCCTCTGAAAAAAGGAACTGCCAGGTTAGCCATCAGCAGTTGGGAAGAAGGAATTGACCTCACCGTTTTACCAACAGGCATCAATTATCAGTCTTTTAAAAGTTTCGGAAAAAATATAATTCTCAAATTCGGCAACCCTATCACGTTGCATGATACCGGTATCGATGATGGCTATGGAAAAAATATTGCTGCCTTTAATGATCTTTTAAAAAAAGAACTGGAATCAACAGTTTTACAATTTGATAAAAACGATCAGGCGGGCATTCAGAAAGCATTTGGTATACA
Source organism: Chitinophagaceae bacterium (assembly GCA_031410455.1). Lineage (GTDB taxonomy): Bacteria > Bacteroidota > Bacteroidia > Chitinophagales > Chitinophagaceae > Ferruginibacter. Next base: position 2,091 of record JANNZE010000502.1, read on the forward strand.
GCATTCTTTTTTCATAAAAATGTTAATGGCTGTTCCGGCAGTAGCAGGATGGATCTTACATATATTACCGTACACCATAGTAAAATCTGTACTTGGAAGGCAATTTCAGAATGATCATTATGATTCTGTAATGGTTGCGGGAATGTTTCTGCTGTATCCTTTGTATTTATTGCTGATTTCAGTAATTGTTTGTTTTTTCCACCTTCCTTTCTGGTGGCTCAGCTTCCTGATCGTTCCTTTAACGGGCTGGTGTTTTATACAATTGAAAAAACAGTTTTAAAAAAAATGCCGGTCATATAACCGGCATCATATTTTAAAAATAAATTAATTTATAGTTCTTCTGCACCTTCCACCAGAACGGTTGTTTTATTATGGAATACCTCAACAAATCCGCTTTGAATAGAAAAGGAACTTGTGGCAGATTTATCTTTCAGAATCTTCAGGTTGCCTGATTTCAGTGCACTTACCAAAGGAGCATGTTTGTCTAATATTTCAAACAAACCACTGATACCCGGCAGCTGTACGCCATACACTTCTCCGCTGAAGATCTTTTTTTCTGGTGTTAATATTTCGAGAGTCATGTATTTTGATTTTTGATTGTAGAATTTAGAGTATAGATTTTAGATTTATAGATTTTAGACTTATAGATTTTAGATTGGTGATTGTAAAATTTAGATATTAGATTTTGGCCTTTCAACATTATTGATTGATTATTTTCGAAAAACCAATGATCATTTTATATAATTCAAGTGCCTCCTCTATTAATATATCAGCATCTTTTTCACTTAAATATTTTAATCTTTTAGCAATCTCAACCTGAGTTTGTAATTCATTACAGGACCCCATTGATATTTGTAAAAAATATAAGAACTGTTTATTCGAACTTCTTCCTGCTCCTTCTGAAATATTACTCGCAATAGAAACCGAACATCTTCGTAATTGATTTGTTATCCCGAATTTTTCCTCAGAAGGAAAACTTTTGGTAACAGAATAAATTTTTTCGATTAAGTCCATTGACCTGTTCCAGATTGATAAATTTTTAAACCGATGCATAATTGAGAATAATAAATTATTCAAAATTCGAAGCTCCAGTTCAATTTATCAATACCCTGAAAGTAGAAATTATTTTTTCACCAATTTCATTCCCCTAAAACTTTCTATCTACTTTCTTACGCCACTTCTCTATTCAAAAATCTACAATCTACCCTCTATTATCTATAATCTCCTATCTACTATCTATAATCTACTATCTCATAATTAAACATTCGCCGCTGCCATCAGTTTCTTACCTTTTTCGATAGCATCTTCCAGTGTACCTACCAGGTTGAATGCTGCTTCCGGATATTCGTCCACTTCACCATCCATGATAGAATTAAAACCGCGTATAGTATCTTCGATAGGAACCAATACACCTTTTAAACCGGTGAACTGTTCTGCCACAAAGAATGGCTGACTTAAGAAACGCTGTACTTTACGTGCACGTGATACCACTAATTTATCTTCATCACTTAATTCATCCAGACCAAGAATGGCGATGATGTCCTGTAATTCTTTATAGCGCTGGAGGATCAGTTTAACCTTGTTGGCAGTATCATAATGAAGATCACCAACAATCAAGGGAGTAAGAATACGGCTTGTACTATCCAGTGGATCCACTGCAGGATAAATACCCAGATCGGCGATCTTACGACTCAAAACTGTGGTGGCATCAAGGTGAGCGAAAGTAGTTGCAGGAGCCGGATCGGTAAGATCATCCGCAGGCACATAAACCGCCTGTACCGAAGTGATCGAACCATTTTTTGTAGAAGTAATTCTTTCCTGCATCAGTCCCATTTCCGTAGCAAGTGTTGGCTGATAACCCACCGCACTTGGCATACGGCCCAATAATGCTGATACCTCAGAACCTGCCTGTGTAAAACGGAAGATATTATCAACGAAGAAGAGGATATCTTTTCCCTGCCCTTCGCCTTCCCCGTCACGGAAATATTCCGCTAATGTTAATCCGCTTAAAGCCACACGAGCTCTTGCTCCCGGTGGTTCGTTCATTTGTCCGAACACGAAAGTTGCTTTGGATTCTTTTAAACCTTCCATGTTTACAGAAGCAAGATCCCATCCACCTTCTTCCATACTATGACGGAATTTATCGCCATAATTCATGATGCCTGCTTCGATCATTTCTCTCATCAGGTCATTTCCTTCACGGGTTCTTTCTCCCACACCGGCAAAAACAGATAAACCACTGTACGCTTTTGCAATATTGTTGATCAGTTCCTGGATCAATACCGTTTTTCCTACACCGGCACCACCGAACAGACCGATCTTTCCACCTTTAGCATATGGCTCAATCAGATCAATTACTTTAATACCAGTAAATAAAATTTCATTGGCTGTACTCAGGTCTTCAAACATAGGAGGCTTTGAGTGAATAGGACGACCGTTTGCTTTTGAAGGCTGAGGAAGACCATCAATAGCATCACCCGTTACATTAAATAAGCGACCTTTGATTGCTTCGCCAACCGGCATTGTGATCTGATTTCCCATATCTACTACTACCATACCTCTCACTAAACCTTCGGTACTATCCATCGCAATAGTTCTAACGCTGTCTTCTCCAAGATGCTGCTGAACTTCCAGCACCAGTTTATCACCGTTCTCACGGGTGATCTCCAATGCATTTAAAATATCAGGCAGATTTGTGTCATTATCAAATTGCACGTCAACAACGGCTCCGATGATTGATTTTACTTTACCGGTTTTGGCCATAATTCTTTTTTTTATAAAGGATAAAAAATGCAGGCTTTATGATAACTGAAAAGCCTTATTTTATACGAGCCGCAAAGGTAAGGTTTGAACATTGTATTTAAAAATTGAAAAAATACATTTTATGTCTTTTTGCATCTGATACTTCCAAATCAGCCGATAAGGGTATATTTATAGTACTGAACCCTGTTTTTTTATGTCTTTATTCAAAAAATGTTGTTTTTTTCTGCTGATCCTCTCCGCCTGTTCACCAACTGCCCGTTTCAACCGTGATAAAGCTGAATTTGAGGCTTCACCTGTGATCATTACATTCAAATCGGTTGCGGATATGAATGATTCATATTTCGTGCTCAGGGAGCATAATTATTTTGAATTTTACAGGCAGCTGTACGACAGTATAAAAAACACGCGTTACCCTGGTAAATATGTATGGAACGGAGATACTTTATTGCTTTCATTCTACGATAAAAAAGGAAAACAATTACTTGGATCCAAAGCATTTATCAATAATGCCGGTGGTGAGATCATCTTCTTCAATAAAAAACCGGTAAAGAAAACAGATATCAGTCTTTAAAACGCCAGCTCGCCTTCCATCTGCTGGCAATGTAAACGCCTGTTAAAATAATGAGCAGGCTCAGACCCTGCATCCAGCCGATCGTTTCTCCGTAAACCAATCCCCAGATATTAGCTACGATAGGTATTAAATAAGTGACCATAGAGGAAAAGACCGCTCCTGCCCTTTTAATAAGGGTATAGAATAATATAGAAGCCAGCGCTGTTCCCACAATTCCTAAAAGCAAGGAAAAACCGGTGGAAAACCAAAAAGCCTTTTCAACATGCATCTGCTGAAAATATCCGGAGTAGATTAATACGAACAATGCAGGTGTAGCATTGAGTACCAAGGCAACCGACACTACCTGAACAGATGGAATATTTCCCAGGTGCCTTTGAACAAGGTTCACATTTAATCCATACATCATAGTGGCCAGCACGATCATGAGTACACCCGGTAAATTTCCTGCAGCGTTATAATCCGGCTGACTGAAATACAACAGCACAGTTCCCAGGAATGCAATGGTTATACCGGTTATTTTTTCAAATGTTGTTTTTATAGAAAAGAATATAGCCCCGGCGATGATCACAAAAATTGGGGTAAGGGAATTCAGGGTTCCGGCCAGCGCACTGTCAACGGATTGTTCGGCAATGCAAAAAAGGTAGGCAGGTAAAAGACTTCCAAGTGATCCGGACAAAAAAACAATACCGATTTTGTTGCGTGGCATGTTTCTGAATGCACGTACAAAAAGCGGGGTGAGAACGAGGGCTGAAGAGATCATTCTTAAGGAAGCTACCTGTATAGCTGTTAAAGCGATCAGCCCTTCTTTCATCAGGATAAAACTGCTTCCCCAAATCAATGCAAGCGAGATAAATAAGATCCAGTTCAGCCATTTCCCCATCTTTTAAATTTGTTTGCAAAGATGCGGCAAAGTTCTTTGGTTGTTCAGGGATTTAAAATCTAATCTTTTTAATCAGAATTTAAAAAAAAATATAATATTTGATTCAAACTTACATTATTATGGGAATGATCAAAGAATTCAAAGAGTTCGTCATGAAAGGAAATATTATGGAACTGGCCGTGGCTGTAATTATTGGTGCCGCATTCAGTTCTATTATTTCTTCCTTCGTAGATGATATTATTACACCTCTGTTATTAACGCCGGCTTTGAAAGCTGCACATGTAGAACACCTGGATCAACTCACCTGGGGAGCTGTTAAATATGGTAATTTTTTGTCTGCCGTGATCAAATTCCTGATCGTAGCATTTGTATTATTCTTAGTGATCAAAAGCCTGAATGGTATGATGCGTAAGAAAGAAGCAGCACCTGCTGCTCCGTTAGCCCCTTCTTCTACCGATACCCTGCTGGCCGAGATCAGGGACGAACTGAGAAGACGTTAATTATCCACAAAGCGTGAGCATCCGGTTTTAAGACAAACTATATTTTAAATTTGTACCTCCCGCTTTGGGAGGTTTTTTTTAAAAATTTATTGTGACCGCAACTTACCAGATAAAACTCGACCAGTTTCAGGGACCATTCGATCTATTATTGTTCTTTATTGAACGGGATGAACTGGATATTTATAATATTCCGATCACTAAGATCACCAATGACTTCCTGGATCATATACACCAGACAGAAAAACTCAATATTGAACTAAGTAGTGAATTCATTTTGTTTGTGAGTACGCTGATGCGTATCAAGGCGAAGATGTTACTTCCTCGAAAAGAACTGGATGCTGCAGGAAATGAAATTGATCCACGACAGGAACTGATAGATAAGATTCTCGAATACAAAAAATTCAAAGAAGCATCTGCAAAAATGGCTGAGATGGAAGCAAAGCGTCAGCTGATGTTCAAAAGGGGAAATGTACAGCGTGAACTCAGCCAGATTGGTGAAGAGGCAGGTGAAGGAACGGAAATTCAGGCCGTCACTTTATTTAAACTGATGAAAGCCTTTGAAAAAGTGGTTCATCGGTTACACGAAAAAAATAACCGTCCTGTTCATACGGTTGTACAATACAACTATACCATGGAAGGCATCCGTGAGTATATGATGGATACTGCCAGAAGAGAAAAGAACCTCTCTTTTGAAAAGATATTTGATGTAGCAGAGAACCGGATACATGCCATCTTCCTCTTTTTGAATATGCTGGAGCTCGTTCAGCAAAAATACCTGTCTATACTGATCGGTGAGGGAAGGAACAATTTCATAATAGAATATAATGAGAACAGAGAAGAAGATGTAGCCACACAGCTTACTTCGGATGATTTTATGCATTTGAATTAACGGTTTGTGGGATGTGGGATGCGGGTTGCGAGATGCATGTCTCGGGATGCGGGATCCATGTTCCTTTATAGAAGATGAATTTTATTTACCAGCATCTAAAACTGAATCTCGATCGCTATTTCTCGTAACTCGAATCCCGTATCCCGAATGAAATTTTGTCAGCAAAACCTACGGCAAGATATTTGATGTTTAAACATTAATTAAATTATTTTTTATGAATACAGTATTGCACAAGGCCTCAGAAAGAGGTTCTGCTGATTATGGATGGCTGAAACCCAATTATTATTTCAGTTTTTCACAATACCACGATCCGGCTAAGGTTCATTTCGGATTATTGAGGGTACTGAACGATGATTTCATTGGAGGAGGTGGTGCATTTCCAACACATCCGCATGATAATATGGAGATCATCACTATTCCTTTCAGCGGTGCGCTGGAACATAAAGACAGTACTGGTGGTCATGGTATAATAAAAGCCGGCGATATTCAGATCATGAGCGCAGGATCAGGTGTAAGACATTCTGAAGCGAACGCTTCTCCAACAGAACCTGTCAACTTATTTCAAATATGGATTTTTCCAAAAGATAGGAATATAACACCAAGATACGATCAGCGGAATTTTGATAAAATAGAGCGTACGGATAAATGGCAGGTAGTTGTATCACCTAAAGAAGAAGAAAATGCATTGTGGATCAACCAAGATGCACGGTTTAGTATGACTAATTTAACTGCTGGTTCTAGAATCGAATATAAAAATGGCTTTAACGGAAATGGTGTGTTTTTGGTAAATATCAGCGGCGTTGTTGAAATAAACGGCAACGTATTGTCGAAAAGAGATGCGCTGGCCATTTCAGGAACAGATACTTTTAAAATAACAGCTACGGAAGACGCAGAATTACTGGCCATTGAGATTCCGATGAACTGATAATGCTTCTTATAAAAATTAGCCACTCTTATAGGGTGGCTTTTTTTCATCATTTAACATATCAAAAAAAACGTTTACATCCAAATGAAAGTGGTGAAGCAAGTACTGGTTCACTGCTACCCAAAGCTTAAGTAAACTATAGATCCACATTGGCCACAGAGAAATCATTTTTAAAATCATTCACAAAAAAAATCCTGCATTTCGGCAGGATTTCTGAATTATATTGTTGCGGTATCAGGCAATTACGGTTTCCCTTGCCATGGCCCGTAGATTCAGCACAATACCATTAGCATCCAGTCCGATTTCATCATATAATTGCTTAGGTGTTCCATGCTCCACAAGCCGATCAGGAATACCCATGATCTTTATATCGGCTTTATAACCATGTTGATTCATAAATTCGAGGATCGCTGTACCAAATCCGCCCACCACAGTACCATCTTCAACAGTAATGATCTTTTTGAATTTAGAAAAAACTTCATGCAGCATTTCCTCATCCAGTGGTTTTGCAAAACGCATGTCGTAATGTGCAGGGGTAATACCCTCTTTCCTTACGTCGCGTATTGCCGCAGCTGCAAAGTTTCCGGGATGACCGAAAGACAATACAGCTATTTCTTCTCCATCCTTTAATTTTCTGCCTTTTCCTATTACGATCTCTTCCAGAGGTGTTCTCCACTCTGACAGCATACCTTCTCCTCTTGGATAACGTATCACGAACGGCAGATCCGTAGAATCCAGCTGAGCGGTGTACATCAGGTTTCTTAATTCAGATTCATTCATTGGTGCACTTACAATCATGTTTGGAATACAACGCATGAATGCAATGTCATAACATCCATGATGCGTAGGACCATCTTCACCCACCAGCCCTGCACGGTCAAGACAAAATATCACCGGCAGTTTCTGAATGGCTACATCATGTATCACCATATCATATGCCCGCTGCATAAAGGAAGAGTAAATGTTACAGAACACTTTCATTCCCTGTGTGGCCATACCTGCGCTCACCGTTACCGCATGCTGTTCGCAAATGCCTACATCAAATGCACGGTCAGGCATTTGTTCCATCATATATTTGAGTGAACAACCGCTGGGCATTGCAGGAGTTATACCAATGATCTTATCATTTTTTTCAGCCAGCTCGATCATTTCAATCAATTTATCGGCGTAGTCTTTGAGGTGGACCATGTTGCTGTAAATGAAACCGATCGGATTATTGAGTTCGTGCGCAACGCCCGCCACGAGCTGTCCAAGGCTGAC
>JANNZE010000503.1:0-1643 GCA_031410455.1 Chitinophagaceae bacterium
CTGGAACTGAGGGATAAAGTGGGTAAACAGGCCGTTCCGGGTTTTGAAAATGTGCTGAATGGCAATACAATGGCGGCAGATGCGTTAACAGCATTGACCTCCCTGGGTATTGCGAGAATGCAGGCCGAGCAGGCTATTAAAAAAACAATGGGTACCAATAATTCTTTCAACCACCTCGAAGATTTAATAAAACAAGCTTTAAAAGCCATTTGACAGAAATTCTACTTTAATTATTTTTGATGTCGCTTTTCAGAAGACCTATTGTAATACTGCCGGGCTATAGTATTATATGCATCCTGTTTTTTTTCACCCTGTCACCGTTCAGCGTATCGGCACAAGCACCTGCACGTGATACCAGCAAGTTACATTATCCTATCAGGGATTACAGGGGTGATTATCTTTCATCCGGCAGAAGTGTGTACGATTTCAACAATCCTTCCAACTTACGCGATTCTGTGGTATATGACCCTATTACCCGGAGATACCTCATATACCAGAAGATTGGGAATTCCTATTACAGGGTTCCAGTCAGCTATACTTTTGAAGAATTCTGGCAGATGCGCTATAAAGAATCGGAAAACGACTATTTCCGCCAGCGAAGCAATACAACAACCTTACTGAACCGCAATAAATTCATAAAGCCTAAACTTTCCCTCACCGACAATTTATTCAACCGCTTATTCGGAAATGGAAAGATTGACATCAGTCCGCAGGGAAATGTAGACATTACTGCAGGTTACCAGGGGCAGAAAATTGATAACCCAACCCTGCCGGAAAGAGCCCGTAAGAACGGTGGCCTGGATTTCAATATGAATGCCCAGCTGAACGTAAATGCCAGTATCGGTGATAAATTAAAATTCCCGATCAATTACAATACACTCGCAAATTTTGACCTGGATAACCAGCTGAAACTGGATTATTCAGGGAAGGATGATGAGATCATCAAAAGATTTGAAGCCGGAAATGTGAATTTTCCTTCGCGTGGTACACTCATCCCGGGTGCACAACAGTTGTTTGGATTAAAAACGCAGTTGCAGTTCGGGAAATTATTTATTTCAACGGTGCTGGCCAACCAGAAATCGCAGCGCCAGAATATGAACCTCGAAGGTGGTGCAGCATCGCAGCCATTCGAGATCAGGGCAGACGAATATGAAGAGAACCGTCACTTCCTAGTGGCTCAATACTTCCGCACTAATTTCAATAAGATCATGTCGAATCTTCCGGCCATTACCAGCCCGATACAGATTCTGAGAATGGAAGTATGGGTTACCAACCGCATGGGTGTAACTACAGAAACACGCGATATTGTTGGTTTGACGGATCTGGCAGAAACACAACCTTACCTTCAGCCTCCTTTGGTAAATGTGCTTACTTCATTTGCCAATCCCACAAATGGTTCCAATGATCTGTACAGTAAAGTGATCAATACACCGGACGCAAGAAACCCGGCCAGCGTTTTCAATAACCTCAGGAACCTGGGATTAAGCCCTGTACAGGATTTTGAAAAAACGTTTGCGCGCAAGCTCGATTCTACACAATATATTTTCAATACCAAAATTGGTTTCTTTTCTCTTAATCAACCTTTGCAGCCGGATGAAGTACTGGCAGTAGCATATCAGTACACCTACAACGGAAAGGTTTTC
>JANNZE010000504.1:0-2043 GCA_031410455.1 Chitinophagaceae bacterium
CTGAAAGATTACCTGGAAAGGCATTCTGAATTCTCCGGCATATTATCACAGAACGGTGGATGCGAATTTTATACAACCGGTGAAACGCACGATTTTAATGAAAAAGCCTCTCTTTTTTATGGACAGCAGGTAGCATCCCGGCAGGTTTCTTTGTTATAATTTTTCCGTATTTATTTCAATAACATTTCCTTTTTATTGTGGAATACTATACCTTTGCCGTCCTTTCACATACAGCAAGGATGGTGCTTTGCTGAGTTTGTAACCATATTTTGTAAAGGAAAAAAAATAAACAATGCCCGGAAAAAAAAGGACCTATCAACCCCATAAACGTCGTAGAAAAACAGTTCATGGATTTCGTAAACGTATGCAGGATGCTAACGGACGTAAAGTTTTGGCCAGCAGACGTGCGAAAGGTCGTCATAAACTAACGGTTTCTGACGAACACGGTTCAAAAAAATAATCAGTTCTAAACGGCAATCGCCGAAGCAGACGTAATTTAGCCCCGAAATTTCGGGGCATTTTATTTTGAGTACATCTATTCATACATTTTCTAAAGAGGAACGGCTCAAAAGCCGCAAGATGATCGATCTCCTGTTCAGCAAAGGCAGGCAGTTCTCCATTTATCCTCTGAAGGTGTATTGGATGGGTAAAAATTCTTTATCGCCTCTGCAAGCTGGCGTGGGAGTGAGTAGCAGGAATTTTAAAAAAGCTACAGACCGTAACAGGGTAAAAAGGATTCTGAGAGAAGCTTATCGCCTTCAGAAATCCCCGCTGAAAGAAATACTGGATCATTCTCAGAAGCAATTATCTGTATTCATATTATACAACGGAAAGGTATTGCCGGAATTCGAAGAAATTTTCGATAAAATGGAACTGGTGATCAGCCGTCTTAAAAAATACATCACAGAAGAAACCGTTGAAAAAACTCAATGAAATATTAAGTGCTCCTTTTATACTGCTGATAAAAATATACCAGTGGATCATCTCTCCTTTACTGGGACCTAAATGCAGGTACAACCCAACTTGTTCTCAATATGCACTCATTGCTTTTAAAAAATACGGTCCGTTAAAAGGTTTCTGGCTGGCATTGAAAAGAATTTCCCGTTGCCATCCCTGGGGTGGTCACGGACATGATCCTGTTCCTTAAGGTCCCAACCTGGAAGGTTCCAACCTAGAAGGTTCCAACCTAGAAGGTTCCAATCTGGAAGGTTCCAACCTGGAAGGTTATATAAAATCCCGCAAATTGCAGGACTTTTTATAATAGTTAAAATGATTTTTATTTAATAGCCTCAAATCTTTCTGCCACTTTGTTCCAGTTCACCACATACCAGAATGCAGACAGGTAATCTGCACGTTTGTTCTGGTATTTCAGATAATAGGCATGCTCCCAAACATCCACACCTAACACCGGAACGCATTTGCATTCTGACACGTCCATATAAGGATTGTCCTGGTTAGGTGTACTGCAGATCACAAGTTCTCCATTCTGAACACCCAGCCATGCCCATCCGCTTCCAAAACGCGTCATACCCGCCTGTGCAAATTTCTCTTTGAAAGCATCAAAAGAACCGAATGCTTTATCCATTGCATCAGCTAAAGCGCCGGTTGGCTGACCGCCTTTGGCAGATAAACTTTCCCAGAAAAAAGTATGGTTCCAGTGTCCGCCACCGTTGTTTCTAACCGCAGGGCTGATCTTGCCGGCAATGGCTAGCAGTTCTTCCAGCGATTTGTTTTCATGCTCTGTTCCTGCAATCGCTTTATTTAAATTGTCAACATATGCCTGGTGATGCTTATCATGGTGGATCTGCATCGTCAATGTATCAATATGTGGTTCTAAAGATTCATATGGATAAGGCAACGGAGCTAATGTAAAAGCCATAATGTAAAAAGTTTTATTGTGTAAAAAATTGATGTTTATTAAAGAACACAAATTTAAAGCCTAATGTTTGATTGATAAGCAGATTCTTCTACCGTCTCAATTTGAAAAACGATTTCATCAGCCCCGCACATTCTGCTTCTAAAATTCCACCGGTGATTGTTGTT
>JANNZE010000505.1:0-2017 GCA_031410455.1 Chitinophagaceae bacterium
TATTGGCCTTTCTTATCAAACCTGATCATGTCAATATGTATATTATACTTGTCCCTGATAGGATCTGACACTGTAAATCCCTCTTTGATACTTCCAACACCCATAATCAACAAATCTGTTACATGATCAAAACGATTTCCGTTTTTTCTTGTAACGTCTACTGTTTTAGTTGTGATGGGGTAATAAAAGGCAAAATTTTTATACATATAACTACTTAGGCAACCGTTATGCCAATAAATAACAAAAAACAAGTAACGTTTTATTGCAGATTGAAAAATGTAACATAATTGTTTGATAATCTGATGAATATAAAATAGATTTTTCTTATAGAACTGATTGGCAAATCGAATCATCTTCAAATCGAATCATCTTCAAATCGAATCACCATATAATCTGAATTGCTTTGTAAAAAGTATTGGATGCATTTTTATAAATTAAAAAGCCTGCCTCAAAAAGGCAGACTTTAAAATTTATAGTTGGTAATAGATCCTTACATTTTGCTATCCATCATCATTTTGCCATCCTTATCCATCATATGTCCATCTTTATCAATCATCATTCCTTCAGTCATCATCATTTTCTTGCCGTCTTTCATCATCACTTCACCATTCATCATCACTTTACAACCATCTGTACAAGTCATAGTTTTAGTCATAGGCATCATTTTTCCACTTTCCATCATCATCATTTTTCCATCACTCATAGTCATCATACCTTCCTTCATCATGTCGTTTTTCATATTATCCATCTTATCAGTATTTTCCATAGGAGCAGTTTCCATGGGTTTTGTTGGTTCATTTACCATTGCTGATGAGTCTTTTGATTCAGAGTTGGATTCGGTTTTATTGTTATTGCAGGCAGTTATGCTTGCTGCAACAATTAAAATTGCAAATACTTTTTTCATATTAAAATTTTTTAGATTAGAAAGATATGATATATTATTTAGATGTTGCTCATATTATAAAATGCTGGATTTATGAAATTTTAAACTTCATTCAACCATCTTTTTACACCAATAATCAACGTTTCTGTCCGGCCTGGTTGTTTCAACGAAACCAGTTTAAGTTCATTTTCCATTAACACATCTTAATAACCAATTCTTTTAAATGGAAAGAATCAAAACTGCTTATTTAATCTATTACGTTTTCTCCTCACACCGGCAAAAGATATTGTAATTTTTATGACTAAATTGTGTATTGGATGCTGAAAAAATTCAACGAAACGGAGCGCCTTAAAGAGGTAAACTCGTATAAAATAGAAGATACCCTTACTGAAAAAGAATATGACGATGTTGCATTTCTCGCATCTTCCATATGCGGTACACCAATAGCACTTGTAACCTTATTATATGAGGACAGGCAATGGTTCAAAGCTGCCGTGGGCACAGATCTAAAAGAAAATAAAAGAGAACTATCCTTTTGTACGCATGCAATTGCGGGAGCGGAAGATGTGATGCAGGTGGAAAATGCAAACCGGGATGTGAGGTTTATGCACAACCCAATGGTGCAGGGAGGGCCTAAACTGGTTTTTTATGCCGGAGCTCCTATCGTAAACAAAAATGGGTATAGCCTTGGAACTGTATGTGTGTATGATGTAGTAGAAAAATCGTTGAGTGATGAACAGAAAAAAGGGCTTAAAATTTTATCTGAACAGGTAATGGGTTTGCTTGAATTGCGCAAGCAAAATATGCAATTAGAAGAGACAGTGAATGTTCGTACTGAAGAATTGCGGAAGAACAATATTCAACTTGAACATACCATTGCCGAACTCACATCTTTCACTTTTGTTGCCAGCCACGATTTACAAGAACCTTTGCGTAAAATACATATGTTCAGCAAACATATTCTGGAATCAGAAAATTTTTCAAACAGCAAAACACAAGATTATTTTAACCGCATTATATCAGCAAGTGATCGCATGCAAAATCTTATTCATTCTTTGCTCGATTTTTCCCGGACAAATGTTAACGATTTAATTTTTGAGCCCTGCGATTTGAATGTAATAGTAGAAGAATCCA
>JANNZE010000506.1:0-3709 GCA_031410455.1 Chitinophagaceae bacterium
AGCCTTATTTTAAGTGATGTTAATGTGTCGGTAGATAAAGGTGAATTTGTTTACCTGGTGGGCAAAACCGGAACCGGTAAAAGCAGTTTGCTGAAAACAATGTATGGTGACCTTGATTTGCGGGAAGGTGAAGGATGGGTGGCGGGCCACGATCTGAAAAAACTCACCTGGAAGACCGTTCCTTTTTTAAGAAGAAACCTCGGTGTAGTATTCCAGGATTTTCAGTTATTAACAGACAGGAATGTAAATGAAAATCTGAAATTTGTGCTGAAAGCAACCGGCTGGAAAGATGAAAAGCTGATGAATGATAAGATTGAAGATGTGCTTGATAAAGTGAATCTTAAAACGAAAGGTTTCAAAATGCCATTTGAATTAAGTGGCGGAGAACAACAAAGAATAGATATTGCACGTGCCTTACTGAATAGTCCTAAATTAATACTGGCAGATGAGCCAACCGGAAATCTGGATCCGGAAACAAGTGATGAGATCATGCAGTTGTTATTTCATATCTGCAGAGATTTCAACACAACTATTGTTATGGCTACGCATGATTATATTGTGATCAACAAATTTCCGGCAAGAACACTTAAAACTGAAGGCGGTAAAGTGTGGGATAATGCTAGTATATCCATGCTATAAGCTGAAGCATATTTTTTTCATTATTGTAAACCGATGTAAGCTTCAGTTCCCGTTCTGCAATTTCATTAACGCTGAAAGGGATGTGAAACAAACGGCTGATCACTCTTTTAAAATCTTCTTTACTTTCTGCCATGTGGCACGACGGTGCTTCTGCTCCTTCCACAGCAGCATCGTTGGCCACACAGTGTCTTCCATTGAATAAAGAATTCAGCAGTTTCAGTTTTACGCCCGTACAATTAAAGGAAGGGATGATATTAATGTGCGCTTTGGACAGCATATCCTGCATTTCTTTTTCAGAAGGGTTGATCACTATGCAGGTATGTGGTTGTTGGTGAGCCAGTGTTTTTAATGGAAGAGATGGATCTTTTCCGGCAATCACCAGCGGAATATCTATATCATTAAACACTTCATTCAATAGCCATTCGGCCACTTTTTCATTTTCACTCACTGCAAGATTTCCATGGTATAAACAAAAGCATCCGCTGCCGGTTGGGGAGTTTACTTTTTGCCATGGAAGAAATACCGGAAGAAAATGTGCATCCGAAAAGAATTCATTTTTGTAAAATTCCGCATCCACAGAACTTACTGCAGCGATCATTGCTTTTGTAGCGATCTTTTTTTCGTATTTCTTCAACAGAACACTTTCAATTTTATAGTAGATCTTTTTAAAGATATTATTTTCATGCTTTGCCAGCTGTGCATAATATTTATGTTCGATGTTATGCAGTCTAACAACAACTTTTCTCCCTTTGAATGCATCTTTGGAAAGCCAGTAAGTAGTATGTATACCTTCGAAAATGATCGGATGATCATCTTTTAAAAGTGTTTCCAGTAATTGTTTATCATTCCTCGACTGAACGATATACGGAAAAGCAAAATGAACTGAAGTGAAACCGGTTTTACGCTGGTAAACGTGAATAGAATCGCAGATATTTTTTAATTCATCCGGAACAGAACGGCCATAACTGAAAGTGTGCAGATGAACCTTAATGCCGGTATGAAATAATGTTTCAATTTTATGATAAAGATCAACATAGCCACCATGGCTCACCGGCCAGGGCACATCATGTGTTACGATATGTACATGTTTATCCAAATATCCTTCTGTAAAAAGCTACAAGTTTCAGTTGTTCGTTTTGCCAGTTCAAAGTAAGGGCAGCTTCACGTGCATGTTGTTGAAGACGGGCCCGCAAGTGCGGATCCTCTTTCAGCATATTCACCGCCTGTACAATGGTATCTGTATCCACATTATCGATCATAACAGCAAAATCATACAAATTGTTTAATTCTGCATACACCGGGTAATTCACACATATTTGCGGAATACCGGCCTGCATATAATCAAAAAAACGATTGGCCAGTGAATAATAATTGCTCTCCGCATCTTTATCAAATAATGTAAAACCCAGATAAGCTTTTTTGGTGATCTTTTTCAATTCGTTTGGTAAATAATTTCCTTTGAAAAAAACTTTATTTTCCAAACGATGTTCGGCTACCAACGCTTTTGCCTGATCCATGAAATTTCCTGTTCCTACAATCCATAACGGTATATCAATTTTCTTCATCGCGGGAATAAGCGTTTCAAATGCTCTTCCTTCATTTACTGCACCCTGGTACAATAAATAATTTTCCGTTTTTTCTTCTTCTGATTTTTCATGGCGGGCAATGTTTCTGATTACTTCATATTGTACACCGTACAATTTATGTAATGCATCTGCTATGGGTTTATTTACAGTATAGCCGTTCGGGAAATGAGGAACACATTTTTTTTCAATTTTTTTCCATGCGGCATATACAGAAGGCCTGCTTACAATCTCTTTCATTTCGCAGAACAATTCATGTGCATCATAAATTCTGTTAATACGTTTGATCTTCGAGATATATAAACAGGGTATGATCGTATCCAGGTCAATAGCACAAATGCCATCCATTTTCCGGAAAAGCAGGTATAAGAAAAGGCGGATGTTATACTCCGCATAAAAGGCTTTTCCTTTTTTAAAAAAACAAAACAATCGCTTCTGGCGGAACGGATGAGTTTGCAGTGGTAGAGAACCGGGCATTTTTCTACCGGTAAGCGTAACCTCATAACCTGCATGTGCAAGCGTAGTGCAAATCCTGATCATCCGCTGATCAAAAGAAAGGTCATTCGTTACCGTGAAATATAATTTCGCCAAATAAACATTTTGGGCAAATAAACGTTTTTTTTAGATACGTTCTTCTTCATTTATGAAGTTGTGTACCGGTTATCAAAACATTTAAATTTATTCATGAAGTTTTACGACCTTCACGCACCTAAAAATAAAGTATGTTCAATAAAATCATATCACTGATACTTTGTGCTGCAGTTATTAATAACACTGCGGTTTTCTCACAGGCAAAACTTGTTCAGAAAGTAACGTCAAGGCCTAATGAGATTGTTATTCCTTTTGAAAAATATATTTTACCAAATGGATTAACAGTGGTTGTACATGAAGATCATTCAGATCCTGTTGTGCATGTTGACGTTACCTATCATGTTGGATCTGCAAGAGAAGAGATCGGCAAAAGTGGTTTTGCGCATTTCTTTGAACATATGATGTTCCAGGGTTCTGATAATGTAGCAGATGAACAGCATTTTAAAATCATATCTGAGTCGGGTGGAACACTGAACGGAAGCACAAACCGCGACCGTACCAACTATTATGAAACCGTCCCTAGTAATCAACTGGAAAAAATGTTATGGCTGGAAGCCGACAGGATGGGCTTTTTGCTGGATGCTGTAACACAACAAAAATTTGAAATTCAGAGAGCAACCGTAAAAAATGAAAGAGGTCAGAATTATGATAATCGTCCTTACGGCCTTATTGGTGAAGTGTCTTCTAAAAATCTGTATCCATATGGCCATCCATATTCCTGGCTTACCATCGGTTATATAGAAGACCTGAACAGAAGTGATGTGAACGACCTTAAAAATTTCTTCCTTCGCTGGTATGGACCTAATAATGCAACGCTTACTGTAGGTGGTGATGTTAAAACTACTGATGTGATCAGGATGGCACAGAAATATTTTGGTTCTATACCGCGTGGTCCG
>JANNZE010000507.1:0-2639 GCA_031410455.1 Chitinophagaceae bacterium
AGATCCACAAAATGGGCTCCCCTGTTGTGATTGGCAGCATAGCTGAGCACAAATTTTTCATTCCTGCTTATCACCCTTTTCCAGTGTTCTTCATATTTCGCTTTCAGTTCTTCCACACGTTTTGCACCTTTCTCATGCGCACACACAAGTTGCTCTAAAGTGTCGGTGCCATTTCCGATTACATGCAATGGTATTTTATGCAAAAAACCGGTAACTATACCGGAAGCCTGTTCAGGATGTCTTATATAAAACACGCTCACTTCCATCGGGTAATGCACCATCCGCTGTAAAATATATTCCACCGGAACTTTTTCATGATAGGCTTTCAGTTCTTCTTCATGATCTATTTTTCTGAATAAAATTCCCTGTCCGCCTACTTCCGGTTTAACGATAAGCGGATATTCGATATCATGTTCCCTGATTTTTTGTTTTACCGTCTCCAGGTCATCTGCCGGCAAAACATTGAATGTGGTAGGATATAAATGCAAAGGAAGCAGATCGTACATTTCTTTTTTAGGTTCACCTTCCATACCGCCGAATGTAAGTTTCGGATTGCTGGGAGTAAAAAACCATACAGAGCGGGATCTGAGGCAATACCAAAGCCACACCGGCACCAATGGTGCGTAGATCAGTTTGAACGGCCATGCCTCCCAGTTTCGTAATTTATCTAGTATCTTCAATGTGGCTTAATTTGCAAAAATAAATCTTCCACAACAAAGATCCATCACATTTTGTTGTTTACTTTGTTCTTCAATTAAATGATCGTTTATGCAGGTGCCTACAATGGCGGAGATGATGGCTTCGGGTGAATCTCCTGAAATTTTATTCTGGGTGGGTTGTGCAGGAAGTTTTGATCAACGGGCCCAGAGAATCACAAAAGCGTTCGTATCTATTTTAAATAAGGTAGGTATCAGCTATGCAGTATTGGGTAAAGAAGAAATGTGTACAGGAGATCCGGCAAGAAGAGCAGGCAATGAATTCATGTTCCAGATGATGGCTTACCAGAACATCCAGATACTGAACGGTTATGATATCAAAAAAATAGTAACGGCTTGTCCGCACTGCTTCAATATTTTTAAAAATGAATATCCGGAACTGGGTGGTAATTATGAAGTAATCCACCACGCAACATTTCTTCAGCAACTTATTGATGAAGGAAAGATCAATATGAAGGAAGGTGGAATGTACAAAGGGAAAAAAATCACTTACCACGACAGTTGTTACTTAGGCAGGGCAAACAATATTTATGAAGCCCCAAGGAAAGTACTGGAAGCCCTGGATGCAGAACTGGTGGAAATGAAACGTTGCAAAAGTAACGGCCTTTGCTGCGGCGCCGGCGGTGCACAAATGTTCAAGGAAGAAGAAAAAGGTGATGTTAGAATCAATATTGAAAGAACCAATGAAGCCATTGAAACCGGTGCTTCTGTTATTGCAGCAGCTTGTCCTTTTTGCAACACCATGCTTACCGATGGCGTTAAGAACAGGGAAAAAGAAAACGAAGTGGCCGTACTGGATATCGCAGAATTAGTAGCGGCCTCATTATAACGCTTTGAAATGGCTTATTTAATTTTGTAAAATGGACCTTGACATAAAACAGCACCTTCCCGAAGATTTTCATCCGCAATCAAAGGTTTGGATCTACCAGAGCAACCGGTTGTTTTTAATAAGCGAAGCTTTACAGCTGGAAGAATTACTGAATGAATTTGTGCAGCAATGGAAAAGCCATGGCGATGAGGTGACGGGTTTTGCCAACCTTTTTTACGGAAGATTTATAGTATTGATGGCCGACGAATCGAAGACCGGCGTAAGCGGATGCAGCACCGACAGTTCTGTACGGCTGATTAAAAAAATAGAAGAACAATTCAATGTACAATTATTCAACAGGCAACTTTTAGCTTTTGTAATTAAAGATAAAATAGAACTGATACCTATGGAACAGTTGCCTTATGCGATCAATAATAAATTCATTATTCCGAACTCACTTTTTTTCAATAATGCCATTACCACCAAGGAAGACCTTGAAACAAATTGGATCGTACCTGCCGGTGAAAGCTGGTTATCCAGGTATTTTGAAAAAAGCATCTCCTGATCAATCTGCTTTTTGGACTGATAATTGAAACGGTATGTTATCCTAACAGGATAACTTATGATGCAACATCACTTACAATGTATTAAGCGGATATTTCCGTTTTTAGTTTTATCCTTCTGTATTTCATTATCAACTACAGCTCAGCAGGTAAATGATTCCACACGTATTCTCAACAGTGCTTCTCTCAAATATGAAAAAAGCAAGGGCTATCAGCGACGCTGGGGCAAACATTACCGTGCAGAATGGAAAACGCCTATCCTTGCTCAAAAAATAAACCTGGATACTGCATTCGGAGGTTTAACTCCTTACGCAATGGGTGGCGGCAGACAGAGTAAATCTTTAAGATTACGTGATAAAAATGGAAGGGAATATGTGCTGCGCTCCCTAGATAAAACTTTTGGGAAAGCTTTGCCTCCTGTTGCACAAGGCACTTTTGCAGAAGCGTTAATGAACGATCAGGTAACGATCAGCCATCCTTATTCTTCAGTAACCATTCCCGCTTTGGCAAAGGCTGCTGGTATTTTATATACTGATCCTGAAATATATTATG
>JANNZE010000508.1:0-4885 GCA_031410455.1 Chitinophagaceae bacterium
CTCCACCTTCCAGGTTGGAAACATTTGTAAAACCCATTGTCTCCAGCATCATACAGGCCTGCATGCTTCTTTTACCGCTGCGGCAATAACAGATCACGGGTTCATTTTTCAGATGATCAATTTCATCTGTCTGAACAGAAAGAATTTGTGCCAGTGGAAGAAATGTTCCACCGATATTGAACGCTGCACGTTCATCCGGTTCGCGAACATCTATCAAATGAATATTTTCGCTGTTGCTGATCTTTGCTTTTAATTCCGCTACAGAAATTGTCTGCATAATTTATTGTTGAAGAGTTGAATCTATCACTTTCATTATGGGTGAAACCCAGATGTCCATCACCTGACCTGGACGAATATAATTCGGCAATTTACTATCGGACATCTTATCCGGATTCTGGCGATAAATAAAAGCTGCTGCCGTATCAGTAACACCTGCATCTGCCAGTATCGCACCCAGGTAAACACCATTTTCATCCAGTACCATTCTGGCTTCTGCAACTGTTAATCCTATTAAGGACGGAACCAGTATCCTTTCATCAGTCAATCCGCTTCCGATCACAAGATCAATCCGGCTTCCCCATGGAACTTTGGCTCCGGATGTGATCCGGTTTCCATTAAAACTTTGATTCAGTACAGACCCTTTCATAAAATCTGCTTTATAAGAAGTATCGCCTAATACCAGGTGACTTCTTCTTAATATTTCGAGGGCGAATGTGAGTGTTTTCCCTTCCAGTGCAGGCATATCTATCATTGGTAAGGTCATTCTGTTTACCGTAAGAAAAACAGTTCTGTTGATCTTGACTGTACTGTTGGGATCCGGTAATTGTTTCAGTACAATTCCTCTCTGCGCAGTATCAACAAAAACAGAATCCTGGATGATTACTTCAAAACCTTTTGATTCCAGGAAGCTGATCGCTTTTTCTGTTGATTGTCCCACAACTGAAGGAACAGTCAGGTATTTTCCATGATGGGTGATCCATACAAGCAATTGCAGAAATACTGCGATAATAGTGATGAATAATACTATCGCAGCAAGCAGATTTACCCAAAAAGGACGACCGGTGATAAATTTGAACACATCAATAATTTGAACATGAAAATACAGGAATATTTAAACCCAACTCTGTATTAATGGTTAAAACATTCTTCGAGCAATGATGAATAAAATTCTTTAAGTGTCCATCCCATGGCTCTCACCTGCTGCGGAACAATACTCGCAGCACTCTGACCAGGTACGGTATTGATCTCTAACATAAATGGTTTCGCCTGCATTTCATTATAAATAAAATCAATACGAACCACGCCCTTGCAGTTGAACAACTCGTAAGCTTTTACTGCCTGCTCCCTTACTTTATTGGCAATGAATTCTTCAACCTGTGCAGGCGTTACTTCCTGGCTCGCTCCTTCATATTTTGCCTCGTAATCGAAAAAATCATTTTTAGAAATGATCTCTGTAATCGGCAGGGTGATCACATTTCCCTTGTTTCTGAAAACGCCGATCGTGAACTCTCTTCCACTGATAAATTCTTCCACCAGCACCTGTTCATCTTCTTTGAAAGCTTTCAGCAAAGCATCTTCCAGGTCTTCTCCTCTATTTACTTTACTCATGCCGATAGAACTCCCGCCGTTATTCGGTTTTACAAACACCGGCAATTGCAACTGAGATAAAATTTCTGCAGTATTGTAACCATGCTGTTTAAATAGATGTAAAGATTTTGCAACAGGAATTCCTGCAAACGCAGCCACTGCAACCGTATATCGCTTATTGAAAGTAAGTGCACTGGTTGCGGCATCACAGGACGTATAAGGAATTTTAAGACAGTCAAAATATCCCTGCAGTTTACCATCTTCACCGGGCGTTCCGTGCAAACCCACCAGCACTGCATCAAAATTTATTTTTTGTCCTTTTACCTGTATCGAAAAATCATTTTTGTCTACGATAGAGGGATCTGTTTCACTCATGTGTTTCCATCCGTCCGGATGAATATCGATTCGGAAACAATCCCATTTTTCAATATCTATATTTTGAAAAATTGTATCGGCACTTTTATAAGATATCACCGATTCGCCTGAATAGCCGCCGGTGATCAGCGCAATTTTTTTCTTCATGTGTTGCAATTGAGCAGGAAGATATAATATTTATTTATTCATTTCCCCGATGCCTTCATTCCCTGTATCCAGCACGAATTTCCATTTTCCGTCTTTTTGTTTTTTCCAGATGCTCACGTATGTTCCATACATCACGGTGTCTGCTGTGGATGCTTTAAGAGAGTAGATGCCATAGGTGTAACCCAGTTCTCCTGATGCTGACACAACCCCTTCATGCGGTTGCCAGGTGAGTGTATATCCGGTATCGTTTTGTTGTATGAGATAGTCGATTGCGTTGGCACCGGCAATAGGCAGTGTATTCGGCTTTAATAAAACACCATTACTGTCAATATATTCGAGGAATGCATTTTTCATTCCTTTCTCTGCACTCAATTGCGAAAATGAACGGTCGGCTTCCAGCAAACTGATTTTAGGCAGCTGCTCATTTTTGTTGCCTTCTTCTTTGGTGGAACAGGATGCAACTAAAAATACCAGGGAACATATAAAAAAAAATTTCATGGTATGTATGTATTAAAAAGGCGAAAGTTGAACTCCCGCCTTCTGTAAGCCTTTTTAAAGATCTTAAATATGCAATCTTGTTTTTTTCTGCATCAGTTCTTCCACTGTTTCTTTATAATCTTCATCCGGAACACAACAATCTACAGGGCAGACTGCCGCACATTGTGGTTCTTCATGAAATCCCTGGCACTCCGTGCATTTATTGGGAACAATGTAATACGTATCGAGTGCAACCGGTGCATTTCTTTTATCAGTTTCTAAAACAGTACCATCCATTAAAGTATAGGTTCCTTTGATAGTGGTTCCGTCAGAGATTGCCCATTCAACACCACCTTCATAAATGGCATTATTCGGACATTCCGGTTCACAAGCTCCGCAATTGATGCATTCATCTGTAATCTTAATAGCCATCTGCTTAAATTTGCTGCAATTTACTGAGAAGCACATGAATTTACAACATCGGATCGCAACAATGGCTGAACTGGGAAAATATCTTCAACAGCAAAATGAAGAATGGCAGGAAACAGTTCAAAGGGCCAGTGTTCATAATTCATGGTTTTTACCGGAATTCTGCAATGCCGCTGCGCAAAATATTGCCACACATTTTTTACAGGTAGAAAAACTCGGGGAATGGGCAGCTCATTATCATCTCGATGACAATATCAGCCCAAAGAACGTGGGTATTGTAATGGCCGGAAATATTCCGATGGTCGGATTTCATGATATGCTTTGCGGATTCATCAGCGGACACCGCCAAACCATGAAATTATCTTCTAAAGATGAGATACTGATGAAACACCTGGTTCAGAAATTATATGAACTGAACCCGGAGATCTCATCCATGATTACCATCGCCGATAATCTTAAAGGATGTGATGCCTACATTGCAACAGGAAGCAACAATACCGCCCGGTATTTTGAACAATATTTTGGAAAATATCCTAACATTATCCGGAGCAATAAAACTTCAGTTGCGGTAATTACAGGCGAAGAAAACGAAGCTGAACTGGAAGCATTGTCCGACGATATACACATGTATTTTGGCCTGGGTTGCCGGAATGTGACAAAAATTTATGTTCCCGAAGATTATGATTTCATTCCGTTACTGGCCTCCTTCAACAAATACAGCCATTTTGCAGATTTTAATAAATACAAGAACAATCTCGATTTTCAATTGTCATTATTATTACTGAACAGAAAATATTATATGACAAATGGCTCTACACTTCTGGTGGAGAACGAACTGAATTTTTCTGCCATCAGTGTTTTGAATTACATGTTTTACAAAAGCGGCGAAAAGGTGATCATTACTCGTCCGGAAGAGATCCAATGTGTTGTAGGAAGAGATTATATACCTTTCGGAAATGCACAGCAACCACACCTGTTCAACTATGCCGACCAGGTTGATACTATGCAATTCTTACTGACGATAGGATGATCTACGAAAGTCTTCCTAAATAATTGTTAAACGTGCCAACTGGTCTTATCATTTTGTCAGTTCAATATTAATTTGCAGCACAGGCATAGGTTTTGAGACATGCATAAAGCGTTAAAAAATTAAATTATTCCAAATGAAACTGAAGCAAATCTTTCTAACTGCCTTTATCAGTGCAATCACCACACTTGCTGTGGTTTGGGGCTTCGGGCTCCTGATTAAAAAAGACAATTCCTATGCCGGACAGGTACAGGGAGTTGTTCCTGCCAATTACAAATACGTTGGCCTGAATGATAACAGTGGAAACCCTCCGGGTCCTGCAGACTTCACACAATCTGCTGTTGCGGCAACACCTGCCGTTGTGCATATCAAAACAAAAACGAATGCTAAAACAACAACGAATAGTTTACCGCGTGCAAAACAAAATCCATTCAGTGATTTTTTTGATGATGAAATGTTCAACCAGCTATTCGGCAATGGAAGAGGCAATATGATTCCTGAACAAAGAGCGTCAGGTTCGGGAGTTTTGATCAGCGACGACGGATATATTGTAACAAACAATCACGTTGTTCAGAATGCAGATGAATTAACCGTAACACTGGCAAATAAAAAAACTTACAAAGCAAAACTGATAGGAACAGATGCTGCGTATGACCTGGCTGTTATCAAAATTGAAGCGGCAGGTTTACCTTACCTGATCTATGGTAATTCTGATGACGTTAAAATCGGGCAATGGGTACTCGCGATCGGTTATCCGCTGAATCTGGAAACCACGGTAACTGCAGGAATTGTAAGTGCAAAAGCCAGGAGCTTAGGTTTAAACAGGGATAAAACCGGTAATCC
>JANNZE010000509.1:0-3819 GCA_031410455.1 Chitinophagaceae bacterium
CAGATGCTGATCAATTATATACATGAAAAACATCCTGCTGTTTGGATAGCAGTTGCTCGTTTACCTTTGCAGCTCGTATTGATCTGGTGGGCTTATACTTTTACAGACAGATCGAAACACGCTGTTAAAAGTAGCAATGGATAATAACAACCGGTATTTTATCGTGAACAAACCATACAATATGGTGTCACAATTTGTGAGCCCGGATAAGGTGCGGTTATTATGCGACCTTGATTTTGATTTCCCGGAAGGTACGCATGCCATCGGGCGTCTCGACAATGAATCTGAAGGATTATTGATTCTAACCACCAATAAAAAACTCACAAGACTGATCTACTCCGGGGAGAAAAAACATGAACGGTCATACCTCGTGATGGTTCAGAACATTGTTTCTGAAGAAAATCTCAAACGCTTGCAGGATGGTATTATTATTCCTATAAAAGGAGGGGAACCTTACCTGGCAAAACCTGTTTCTGTTGAGCGTATACTTCATCCACGGGAAATCTATTCATTTATACAGGAGATCCGTGAAGAATTTCCACATACCTGGCTGCTCATTACCCTAACAGAAGGAAAATTCCGCCAGGTCAGAAAAATGGTAATGACCATTCACCACCGTTGCTTACGGCTGATAAGGATCTCCATCGGAAATTTAAAAATGAATGATCTCAAACCCGGTGAAGTAAAAGAATTGGATGAATGTACATTATGTAATCTGGTAGGAATCTAAAATACCCCGCGAGGTTCCAACCTAACAGGTTGGAACCTGTTAGGTTGGAACAAAAAAAACGCCATGAATTTCACGGCGTTTTTAATTTTTGATGATGTATTTATTGCTTTATAAAAGAAAGTCTTTCTATTATAGTCTTTCCTTTCAATTCTAAAATATAGATGCCACGGCTCAAACCTGCTGCAGAAATGTTAAAGGCATTTATTCCCTGCTGCAGATTCATAGAAAAAGTCCGGATAAGTTTTCCTGTTGCATCCATGATCCTTGCCTGTACCTTTTCTGTTCTGGCAGCGATCACCTTCAATATCGCGTTATCCAAAACCGGATTCGGATACAATTGTACATTTTGATTTTTCCCCGGCTGTAAACTGATGATATTGGAATACAACGTACGTGTATTGCTGTACTGGCGTATCCTGTAATAAATATTGTTGGCATTTGTTATCGTTGCATTTATATCACTGAACTGGTATTCCGCAATATTGCTGGTGATCCTTCCTGCCACATTTCCAACAGCGTTGAAATTCCTGCCATCCACACTACGCTCAATAGAAAATTCAAAAGCCGTATTCTCTCCGGAAGACTGCCAGCTCAACAACGCATTTTTTCCAACAAGATTCCCTTGCAGTTGCAATTCATTGATAGCAATAATGCCACCTATATTTTTGTTGGCGAAATAAAATGTATTCAATGAATTTACACTGGCTGAAAGCACATAATCAACAGACCAGCTTTCAGCGATAGTGGTAACGGGTGCAAAATTATTCTGACGTGCATTTGAACAATTATCTGCATTCTTATAAATACCAACATCCGAAATACTGTTAACTCCTGAAGAAGATCCCTGTGAATTGGTAGCACTCTTCAACGCATTCAGTTCAACATTGCGCAGGTATAAACGCACATCCACATTCGTGGAGGGCTGAAACTGCGGGATGAATGTGATGTTTCTGTCCGCATACAAATGCAGCTGTGCATCTTCTCTAACCGTGCTATTATGCACATAAAAGGAAGTTTGTACTTGTCCCAGGATATTTCCGTTGGCTTTTATTTCAGCAATTATTTTTCCGTTATTGTCCATTACAGGAACCCATACATGGCTATTGGCAGCATTGATGGTGATATTATTATAACTTACACAATTACCTGGTGTTCCTTTGGAAACCAGCGCTGGCATCAATATCAGGTCATTTCCGCCTTCTGCATTTCCGATTCCGCCATTGATGTCAAATTCATGCTTTGTTACAAATGAATTGGATAGGGGATCGTACTCAAAAATATTACCGCCGGATAAACTGCCGCCTGCATAAGACATTCCGTATAATTTTCCTTCACTTACCGTAAGACTGCCATAAGGAGCCTGGCCGTTATTGCCATCGAAATCTACTTTCTTAAAAAAGTTATTGGAAGCTGGAATCCACTGGTATAAAGATCCGCCGCCAAACTGGCCACCTGTATTCGTAAGGCCATAAAAGGTATCTCTCAGAATGGCCATCTTTCCAACCGGATTCCATCCCATATCCTGCGTAAAGTTGATCTTTGTCAGAAGAATGCCATTGGAAGGATCATATTCGAAGATGGTACCAAAGCCATTGAGTGTAGTACCAAAAATCTTATTGTTATAAACCTCCGGTGTTGCCGCACTTCCTTCATCGCTGATTTTGGTAAAAGTATTCAGGGCCGGATCCCAGCTGAAGAATGTACCTCTGTCATTTATCCCTTTGCCAGTAGTAAGTCCGTAAAAAATATTATTCAGCAAAGAAAGGCTTCCATTAGGATTGGCGCCTTTGGCATCATCAAAATGAATTTTGGGTACAATTACTTTGGTAACAGGGTTAAATTCAAACAGAACACCTTTGTTCTGCAAACCACCAAACGCCGTCATGCCATATAGTAAACCATCTTTTACGATCAGTTTTCCATAAGGTTTGCTTCCGTTTACAATATCAAACTGGAAGAGTGGTTTGAACTGCTCACTTTCCGGGTCAAACATAAAGATCACACCGGCATTGTCATTTCCACCTTCACTCGCAGTACCATAATAATTTCCATTCAATAAAGTAAGGCTGCTGTTCGGCCATTTCCCATTATTGGTATTGAATACCACTTTTTTGTTGTATACATTATTCTGGTTGTTCCATTCAAACAACACCCCTGAATTGTTTCCGCCCAATGGTGTTAATCCAAAAAAAGTTCCAGTATTATAAAAAAGTCCTGCAGAAGGCGAGGCTCCGTTTTGATTTGAAAAATCGATCTTTTTTGTAAAAATATTCTGTAAAGGATCCCATTCAAAAATCACTCCCTTATTATTGATACCGCCGGTGCTGGTAGTACCATAAAATTTTCCATCCTGTAAATTAAGTGTGCCTGTTGGTTTATCACCGGTGGCAGATAACAGGTCTGCTTTCTTTGTATACACACCGGATTGAAGGTTGAATTCAAAGATCACACCGCCGTTGTTAGCCCCGCCATCTTTCGTCATACCATACAAATTACCATTGTAAAAAGACAGCCCGCCATTTTCAGGTTTAGCACCATCCATCCCGTTGAAATGATACAATACATTGTACTGATTATTGGTCACGTTCAGCTGAAAGATCACTCCCAGGTTATTGTTACCTCCGGCAGAGGTGTATCCGTATATTTTATTGTTGATGAACACCGCGTTTCCTGATGGATAAGCACCCGATAAAGCCCAGTTGTTTACGTTTGGGGTACCTGTAGAAGTGAATAGATATTTTCTTTCCAGTGCTGCTGTGGCAGGGTCGAATTCAATAATAGTTCCTGCTTCAAAAGATGGATTCGATTTCAGGAATGCATATAATTTGTTATTACCAATAATGAATTTACCTGTAGCATTGGATCCGGAAAATCCATTCAGGGAATATTTGTTTTCGAAATTTTTATTGGCAGGATTGTATTCAAAAATGCCACCCATACCTGCATTTCCTCCGCTATTAGCTATACCATAAAGTTTATTATTATACAGTGTTAAACCGGTTTTACACTCCCAGATCTTAACGATGGAAGACGGTTGAGAGGAGAGCCGGTACTCTTCATTATACACCTGGCTCGCCGGGTCCCAGCTA
>JANNZE010000510.1:0-7546 GCA_031410455.1 Chitinophagaceae bacterium
CAAATGCAGGTTATGACCGTGCATTGATCATGGGGCCTTACCATGATCTGGATATCAGTGTAACTACTTCTCCAACAAGAAGAATTAAATATGATGTTGTAGGTACAGCTCCTCACCGTCGCTGGATTCTGAGTTTTTTCAAAGTGCCTTTATTCGGAACAGCATGTAACAGTTTATTCCAGAATACACACCAGATCGTATTATATGAAGGATCAGGTGTTATTGAAGTGATGATCAATGACAAACAATTCTGTACAGGATGGAATTCGGGAAAATCAATGATCGGTATACAAAATTTTAATCGCGATTTAGGATATATGCCAGTAGGACGAAGAGCTACAGATGCTCCCTGGGGATCTGTAGGTATGAATGAAACATGGAGATTCGTTCCATCTGCTGGTCCGACTTTATACCGTGGTGTTCAATTATTCGACTTTGCAGGAAACCTTGTTTCAACTGGTGATACTACCAGCATTGGAAGCAACACTTTCCAGGTTGCATTTCCAAATGTTTGCCCTTCTACAACTACTTCTTACATAGTGAAAGCAACGTATGAAAGCGCAACATTACCGGGTACTTTCATCACTTCTAACGATACGGTAAGAGTGATCAGAACGCAAGCGCTTCAAACGCCGGCTATAGTTAACCAGATTCAATGTAACGGAGATAATACTGGTTCCATCACCATCAATCCTTCAGGTGGTACTACAGGAACTTACCTCTTTTCCCTGGATAATACTACATTCCAGACCAGCAATACATTTTCAAATCTGCCTGCAGGACCTTATACAGTATATATTAAAGATGATACCGGCCCATGCAGAAAAGATACAGTCATTAATATTGTACAACCGCCGGTGTTGAATCCAACGATCAACACTACCAATGCATCTTGTGCGAATGTGAACGGAACCATCAATATTTCCACAGAAGGAGGAACAGGCGCAGTTCAGTATAGTATAGACGGAACAACATTCCAGTCTTCGGGTACATTTACCGTTCCTGCAAATACTTACACCGTAACTATTAAAGATGCCAATGGTTGTATTAAAACTGCACCAGCGGTAGTTGGTTTAATTAAGGAATTAACTTTTGTAGCGCCTCCGCCAGCTTCAGTTTGCCAGGGTGTTCCGGTTACATTAACTACAACCAGTAATGCTACATCTTATAACTGGACGCCTACAACAGGACTGGATAATCCAACCAGTCCGAGCCCGGTTGCAACACCATTGTCTTCAACTAATTATACGGTGGTGGCTACCTTAGGCCAGTGCGATACTACAGTTACTATTCGGGTAAACATCATTCAGAATGTTGCGGTAGAAGCTGGTCAGGGAGTTTCAATTTTCTCCGGTGAGCAAGTGCAATTAAACGGGTCTGTTACCAATGCTTCCACTTTCAGCTGGTCTCCGCCTACAGGTTTAAGTTCTGTGTCTGTTTTAAACCCAGTGGCTAATCCTACAACAACAACTTTGTATACTCTTACTGCTTCAAACAGCTTAGGATGTACAAATTCTGATACTGTAAGAGTTACCGTAGTTCCGTATTGCATCAAGCCAAGAAATGCATTCACCCCTAACGGTGATGGTGTTAATGATGCATGGCTGGTGTATGATACCTACGATTGCCTGAAAAGTGTTACTGTAAGAGTTTATAACAGGTATGGTAATAAAGTATTTGAATCACGTGATTACAGAAATAAATGGGATGGACGCTATAACGGAAAACCTGTTCCAGAC
The DNA here is from genome assembly GCA_031410455.1 of Chitinophagaceae bacterium. Taxonomy (GTDB): domain Bacteria; phylum Bacteroidota; class Bacteroidia; order Chitinophagales; family Chitinophagaceae; genus Ferruginibacter. The sequence goes on from JANNZE010000510.1 coordinate 1,740, forward strand.
GGAACATATTACGCCGTTATCGAATACACACTTGTAAACGGAAGAGTAGTTCCTGTGAAAACAGATGTTACGATCCTCAGATAATTTTTAAAATGATATTTTTACAGAGCCTTCTCAATGAAGGCTCTTTTTATTTATGCACGCAGAAGAAATCAGGGAATTTGTTTTACAGAAAGAAAATGTAACCGAGGGATTTCCTTTTGGAGAAAGCACATTGGTATTTAAAGTAAATGAGAAGATCTTTTTATTGCTGGCACTCGATGAAAGACCACTTCGTTTTAATGTAAAATGTGATCCCGCCATGGCGATGGAATTAAGGGAAACTTACCCGCAACATATTCTGCCGGGTTTTCATATGAATAAAAAACACTGGAATACGATCGTATCAGATGGATATCTGAAACAGGAACTGTTATTAGAAATGATCGATAACAGTTATGATCTTGTGAGGAAGAAAAAATGATTATTTTTTAAAGCTGCTGCTCACCACCAGTTCTTTACTGCCGGCTGTGTATGTATAAAATCCTTCTCCGCTTTTTGCACCAAGTTTTCCTGCAGTTACCATATTCACCAGCAGAGGACAGGCTGCATATTTTGGATTACCAAAACCCTGGTATAAAACGTTCAGGATACTCAGGCATACATCCAGCCCGATAAAATCGGCAAGTTGTAAAGGACCCATGGGATGCGCCATACCTAATTTCATGACGGTATCAATTTCTTCCACGCCGGCTACACCTTCGTATAAACTGCAGATGGCCTCATTGATCATGGGCATTAAAATTCTGTTGGCAATAAATCCCGGGTAATCGTTCACTACACAAGGGATCTTTCCCAGTTGTTTGCTTAATGCAACAATAACTTCGGTGATCTCTGATTTTGTTGCATATCCATTAATGATCTCCACCAGTTTCATAACCGGAACAGGGTTCATAAAATGCATACCTATCACTAACTCCGGACGTTTGGTTACGGCTGCAATTTTAGTGATGGAGATGGATGAGGTATTGGTGGCTAGGATACATCCATGGGGTGCATGGTCATCCAGTTGTTGAAATATTTTTAATTTCAGATCGATATTTTCGGTAGCTGCTTCAACAATCAGCTGAGCATCTTTTACACCTGAATGAATATCTGTAACGGTGGTAATATTTTTCAGCGTGGCTGATTTCTGATCTTCTATTAATGTGCCTTTCGCAACTTGTCTGTCAAGGTTTTTACTGATCATAGCCAATGCTCTTTCCAGTTGCGTTGGATTCACATCTACCAGGTTAACCAAAAAACCATTTTGAGCAAACACATGTGCAATTCCATTTCCCATGGTTCCTGCACCAATAACTGAAATATTTTTCATCAGCAAGCTTTAGTTTATTTAAATGCATTGAATCCGGTAACATCCATTCCGGTGATCAGCAAATGAATGTCGTGCGTTCCTTCATACGTAATTACACTTTCCAGGTTCATCATATGGCGCATAACAGAATATTCTCCTGTAATGCCCATTCCACCTAACATCTGGCGTGCATCCCTGCAGATATTGGTGGCAATTTCACAGGCATTTCTTTTTGCCATACTAACCTGTTGTGGTGTAACTTTTCCTTCATTCATCAAAACTCCCAGACGCCAGTTCAGTAATTGTGCTTTGGTGATCTCTGTCACCATTTCTGCTAATTTTTTCTGTTGCAACTGAAAAGCACCGATCGGCTTTCCAAACTGTATACGCTCTTTACTATAATTCAGGGCCGTATCATAGCAATCCATGGCGGCACCAATGGCACCCCAGGCAATACCATAACGGGCTTTGGTTAAACAACCCAAAGGACCTTTCAATCCTTTTACATTCGGTAAAATATTTTCTTTCGGAACTTTTACATTGTCAAAAACCAGTTCTCCTGTAGCGGAAGCGCGAAGGCTCCATTTTCCATGAGTAGTGGGTGTGCTGAATCCTTCCATTCCACGTTCAACAATGATTCCCCGGATATCACCGGCATCATCTTTTGCCCAAACTACGGCCACCTGGCTGAAAGGTGCGTTGCTGATCCACATTTTAGCACCATTTAAAATCACATTTCCATCCCCATTATCTTTAAAATTGGTAAGCATGCTGCTCGGGTCACTGCCATGATCCGGTTCTGTTAATCCAAAACATCCCAGCCATTCGCCGCTAGCCAGTTTTGGAAGGTATTTTTTGCGCTGTTCTTCATTTCCGTATTGATAGATCGGGAACATCACCAGGCTTCCCTGTACACTTGCTGTGGAACGTACACCGCTGTCGCCTCTTTCCAGTTCCTGCATCATCAATCCATAACTGATATAATCCAGTCCGCCACCGCCATATTCTGCAGGAACGGTAGGCCCGAAACATCCGATATCGCCTAATTGCTTTACAATATGCTGTGGAAATTCGGCTCGTTGTGCAAAATCTTCAATGATAGGAGAGATTTCTTTCTTCACATAGCTTCTCACGCTTTCCCGAACCATCAGGTGTTCTTCCTGTAATAATTCATCAACATTGAAATAATCCGGCGATTGGAAATTATCGGTTTTAACAGCCATTTTCTTAGTTTTAAAATTAGGATGGGCATTGCCCTTAAAAATCAGCGCAAATATAGTTCATACACCTGCTGCTATTATAAAATTGTTTTACTTTTCGGCATGCATTTTTTACGATCTTGAACGATAAATTAAAAATATGATCTCTTACCTCGCTTTGGGTGACAGTTATACAATCGGTGAACAGGTGCCATTGACGCAATCATTTCCGTACCAGTTTATGCAGTTGATGCGAAAAGACGGAAAACAGATAGCTGCACCGGAGATCATTGCCAAAACCGGCTGGACCACGAATGAACTTATGGCAGCCATGGACGAAACCCATTTCTTACCGCATTATGATATCATCACCTTATTGATCGGTGTAAATAACCAGTACCGCGGAAGAAGTATCACAGAATTTGAAGAACAAATTGAACAACTGATACACAAGGCAAAATTGTTAGGAAATGAAAAAACGAAAATGGTGATGCTGAGTATTCCCGACTGGGGCATTACGCCATTTGCGAAAGACAGGGATACCGAAAAGATCGCTTCAGAAATAGATGCTTTCAATGCAATTTGTAAAAAGAAAGCAGATCATTTTTCAATACCATTTATTGATATTACTACATCGCAAAGATCAGATGGAAAAGAACCGTCCTATATTGCCGAAGACGGATTGCATCCATCGGGAATGGAATATGCGAAGTGGGCATCTCAATTTTATAATATTCTTAAGGATTGTTTCTAATGATCGTTAACATTTACAGGTATTTTTTCATCTCTGCCTGGTATTGCAACGCCGTCTCCCTGGCCTCTGCTGCATAATTTTCCCCGGAAGATGCATAGATGATGGAACGGGAAACATTTACCAGCAAACCTGCATCTTTATTCAGCGCAACTCTGGAAACTTCTGCTAAACTTCCGCCCTGAAAACCTACTCCCGGAATCAATAAAAAATGATCGGGAATTTGTTTCCTGATGGCAGCTAATTTTTCAGATTGAGTGGCACCGGTCACAAACATAAGGTTGTCGGCATTACCCCACGTGGAAACAGTATCGATCACACGCTCATATAAGAATACATTGCCTGTTTTTTGTAATTCAAAATCGGCGGCACCTTTATTACTGGTAAGCGCCAGAACAATAGTCCATTTGTTTTCATATTCTAAAAACGGCCGGATACTGTCTTCTCCCATATAAGGTGCAACGGTGATGGCATCAAATTGCAACGTTTCAAAAAATGCACGGGCATACTGAGAAGATGTATTACCAATATCTCCTCGTTTGGCATCTGCAATTTTAAAGTGCGTGTCAGGGATGTATTTAACCGTTTCTTCCATAGCATCCCAGCCTTTAGCGCCCAGCGCTTCATAAAAAGCAGTGTTGATCTTATAACTCACACACAGGTCGTGTGTAGCATCAATGATCCGTTTATTGAATTCCACTATTTTGTTAGGATGATCTGCTAAACATTTCGGAAGGAGCGTAGCATCGGTATCCAGCCCGATACATAAATAGGAACCTTTTTTTTGTATCTCCGCTGTGATATCTGTACGTTTCATATTATAATCTTTCCTGCATCGCTGCTGCTATGGCTTTCGATGCATCCGTATTTTGTTCGGTTAATTTTTGAATGATGTTCAGCTTCGACTGCTGATCCCTGTTCTGGCTGAGTTTAAAAACGTTTTCAAGGTTTTCTACTTTGATCTCAAATGCTACGATCGCTTTTACAAGTCCGTGTACATATTCGCCGGACAATTTATCAAATGCAGCCGCTGAATTTCCCTCATGCTGTTCGGTTATTTTTTTCACCGCTTCATAAGTAGCTTTTTCATCTAAAAACTTAATTTTCCCTTTTGCCTGGACGGTCATGTAATTCCATGTACTTCCCTGGTGTGGATCGGTGTACCAGCTTGCACTCACAAAACAATGCGGCCCTGTAAATACAACCATCACATTCGGATATTTCATAAAAGCCTTATGGTGATCTGTATTCCGCATCAGGTGCCCCGATAAAATGATCTCGTTTCCATGGAAGTTAATATCCAATGGAATCTGTGTAGCAACAGGATAATTTCCATCGAAGCCGGTGATCACCGCAAAATAATTTTCCTGCATCAACTGATGCACTTTCACCTCATCTTTCTCAATAAAATAAGGAAGTTTATACATGGTTTTGTTGAATAGCTTCCAGCATCAGTTTTTCGGTACTTTCATTTTGCCAGTTTTCGGCAATTCCCGGCGTTTTCATTACCTGCTGCATGATCTTTTCCTGGTGGTTACCATTACGTAAGGCTTCGCTGTACCGTATGTGCGGACTGAACGTTACCTGCGAATAGGCCGGCGTCCATTTTTCAGGATATTTTTTACTGAAATTTGCTTCTATTTTTTTCTGTAAAAGAAAAGCTGGGTCTCCAACCTTATCTCTCATTTCCACAAAATTATTGAGTGCAAGATCGGCTATTGCATCACCATCCGGTTTTCGCAACTCCTGGTATTTTTCGAGGATGGTCGTCCAGTCGTTTTCATATTTCTCCAGCAGTCCGTTCAGCACGGAACAATCTTCAAATCCGCAATTCATTCCCTGCCCGAAGAAAGGAACAATGGCATGACACGCATCGCCGATCAATGCAAATTTATCATCTCTTATCCATGGAAAACACTTTATAGTTACCAGCGAAGAAGTTGGATTGTTCATGAATTCATTTTCAAAATCCGGCATCATTGCAGCAGCATCGGTAAATGTTTTTTCAAAAAATAATTTTGCTTTTTGTGCGGTATCCAGCGATCTGAAAGAAGGTTCTCCCTCAAACGGGAAAAATAAAGTGCAGGTAAAACTTCCATCCGGGTTAGGTAATGCGATCAGCATATAATTTCCCCGCGGCCAGATATGCAGTGCATTCTTTTCCATCAGAAAACTTCCATCCTTCCCTGCAGGAATGGTAAGTTCTTTATATCCGAAATCAATATAATACTGGCTGTACTGGAAACGGTCATGATGTAACTGGTGTGTTAACCGTGCAGCAGAATAAGCACCGTCGCTTCCGAAAATGATATCTGTTGTGTGTTTTTCACCACCTTCAAATAAAAGTTCATTTTTTTTGAAATCTATATTTTCCAGTTTTTTATCAAATGAAATTTTCACATCGTTTGATTCTGCAAGATCCATCAGTTTGCGGTTAAGATCTCCCCTGGAAACGGAATTGATGTATTGCCCTTCATTTCCATATGCCTGGTAAGCGTTGGTGCCGTCTGCATTGTGGATGTAC
>JANNZE010000511.1:0-4956 GCA_031410455.1 Chitinophagaceae bacterium
AAAAAAAGGGCAATAAAATAATTAAGGCGCATATAATTCCGGCTTTCTGTTTTTACCAGGTTGAACACAGAACTGCAGATGATGGTGCAGGGTATCAGAAATTCAACAAGGCTGCTTTTGATTTTTATAATATCAAAGGCACACAGCGCCAGCGTTATGGAATGGCCCACGGTAAATGCTGTAACAAGCATCAGAACTTTCTTCCATTCTTTTGGCTCATATGCACAGGTAAGCACCAGGATGAACAGTAAATGATCCAGCCCTCCCGTATTCAGAATATGCCTCCAGCCTAATGAGAAATAAAATGTAAAATCCTCCATGTTGAAATAACTGCACCGGATTTCCGGTAATTTTATCTTTTCAAATATCAGCAAATGAATGCTGACGGATTAATTTCTTACCTAAATGGCATCTATCTTATTTAAATGGTTATTGTTGTATGCACTGAATGTACATTCTTTACCGGTACACCCGATTTTTGTAAGTGTGACACAGATAGAACACAATGTGAAAGAAAAATCACTGGAAATAAGTTGTAAGATTTTCACAGATGATTTTGAAAAAGTACTGAGAACATTGTATAAAACAAAGATCGATCTGCTGGATAATTCTTTACACAATAAAATGGCCCCGGTTGTTTACGCTTATATCAGTAAACACCTACAGATGTCAGTTAATGGAAAGCCTGTGAAAATAAAATGGATCGGTTATGAACAAAACGAAGAAGGTATCATGAGTTATTTGCAGGCCGATGATATCAGCAGCGTAAAAGTTATAGAGATAACAGATAACATTCTGTATGAATATAAATCAGAGCAGATAAGCCTGATACATGTGATCGTAAACGGGTTAAGGAAAAGTACAAAACTCAATAATCCGGAAGATAAAACGTTATTTGAGTTCTAGTTTTTGTCAGATTTATTTTCCTGTTCTTCCAGTTCATTTTTAAGATCTTCAGATATCGTTACTAATATCTTGTCGATCCGTTGTCCGTCCATATCCAGTATCTCAAACGTAAAATCTTTCCATTCAAAAGTTTCTCCTGCAACCGGGATATGTTCCAGCTGGTGCAATGCAAAACCGGCCAATGTATCAAAATCCTGTTCACCTTCCTTAAGCCAGTCGCCTTTTTGAAAATAACTCAGGAAATCGTAAAAATGGATCTGTGCTTCCACTAAAAAAGTTCCGTCCGCCCTTTCAACGATCTCATATTCTTCCTGCCCGTCCTGTGCTACATCACCAACGATCGCTTCCAGGATGTCATTCAGTGTGATCATTCCTTCCAGTGTTCCGTATTCATTTACTATAAAGCAGGAATGTATTTTGGTAGCTTTAAATTTTTCCAGCAACTGGTACGCTGTATTGTTTTCCGGAACAAATAATGCCGGTTTTACCATTTCTTCCAGTGGTGTTTCGGCTGGATAACGCAAAAGATCTTTCACGTAGATCAATCCTTTTATATCATCCACAGATCCGTTACAAACAGGAAAAGTACTGAATGCCATGGCTTCACTTCTTCCTTTGATGGTATTGATCGTGTCTTTACAGTCGAACCAGATGATATCCGTACGGTGTGTCATCAGGGAGGTGATGTTTCTGTCTCCTAAATGAAATACACGTTCAATTATTTCTTTCTCTCCTTCATCTATCGCGCCACTGTCACTTCCTTCTGTGATCATGGCTTTAATCTCTTCTTCAGTTACCGCATTGTCGCTGTTGGTTTTTATTTTCAGCAAACGGAAAATGCTGTTGCTGATGGCAGATAATAACCAGATGATCGGGTAGGTGATCAGCGATAAAAAATTGATGGGCCCGGCAGCATACCTTGAAATGATCTCCGCTCTCAGCATTCCGATCCGCTTAGGGATCAGCTCACCAAAAATGATAGACAAAAATGTTACTACAATAACTACCAGAACCGTTGATAAAGTTTCGGCATATTCCTTTAAAAAATCAATATTTTCCAGTACAGGCTTTATGTGTTTCCCGAATTTATCAGCTGAATACACACCCGTTAAGATGGAAATGAGCGTGATACCAATTTGTGCGGTGGATAAAAATTTCTCCGGGTTTTCCGCAAGATTCAATGCCGCCGCCGCTTTGGAATCTCCTTTATTACTCAATGATTCAAGGCGTGATTTTCTTACACTCACCAATGCAATTTCCACCATTACAAACAGCCCGTTCACAATAATCAGAAGCGATAAAATTAAAATCTCCATTTTCTTTACTTAAACCAGCGAAAAGTATTTATTAAAAATTAATGCCGCAAGATACCCGAAAATACTACCAACAAATGCACCACATATAACATCTAACGGAAAATGAACACCCACATATACCTGCGCATAGGCTATGATACCCGACCAAAGTAAAAACAAAATTGCTTTTTTGCCGAAAATTGCCTTTGTAGTAAGATAAAAGAAAACAGCCATGGCAAAGTGATTGGTGGCATGGGAAGATGTGAAACTGGAACTCTGCGGCCTGTAACTTAACAATAACCTCGCTGGATGCTGCAGTGTTTCATCGTTGCAGGGACGGAAACGATACCAGAATTCCTTTATCACATCACTGCTGATGTAATTGGTAAGTATCACCATTAATCCAACAGTTGCAGCCCATATCCATACATTTTTATTGAAATTAAGAATTCCATAAACCAGCAGAAAAATATACAAAGGCACAGAGAAATTTGAATGCCGTACCAAAGGCATAATATGATCGAATACAGGATTCTGCCAGGCGGAATTGATATAATAAAATGCTTGCCTGTCTAATTGAAGCAGTTGTTGCATAGCTGTTAAACGTCAAAAATAATTAATCTAACTTAGCATTCTCTTTTATTATATATGCGTTTCTTATCTGTATTTCCCAAAAGGCTGCAATGGATTTTACAAATGCTGTTCATCTTGTTATTACTTATGACGGCTTACAGGCTGATGTTTTACTTCCATTACCGGCCGGTGAACAAACCCTTCAGCGGTAAAACCTTTTTACTGGGATTAAGATTTGATGCCAGGGTAATAGCATTGACCGGATTATTGATTTTGATCATCAGCAGTTTTAACTTCTTAAACCCCTTCCGGAAAAGAAAGGCAGTTTATTTCTGGAATGCTTTCATCACGCTCTTATTTTTCATTATTTTAATGATGTATGCTGTTGATTTTTATCATTATGATTACCTGCAGCAGAGGCTGAATGCTTCGGTCCTCAATTTCCTGGAAGACAGTGCTATCTCTTCAAAAATGGTGTGGGAAACTTACCCCGTGGTAAAGATGGCATTCGGCATCGCCCTAACGTTGTTCTTCATTCTTTTCGTTCATAACAGGTTTTTAAAAAAGAAAATAAATAAACAGACGGATGTTGCAAAAAGGCCGCGTTTATTCTTCGCCGGAACGATTTTCGTTTTTGCGGTAATGATCTTTGGTAAACTGGATCAGTATCCGCTTAGGTGGAGTGATGCATTCAGCCTTGCAGATGATTTTAAAGCACAGGCGGCGTTGAATCCTTTCCAGAGTTTTTTCAGTTCATTACAATTCAAAAATTCGAATTACGATATTAAGAAGGTGAGATCAGGATATGCAATCATGGCTGATTACCTCGGCGTGGAAAATAAAGACAGTATCAAACTGAATTTTGAAAGAAATATTTCTTTCACAGATACGCTGGTTAATAAACCGAATGTGATTGTTGTGATCTGCGAAAGTTTCAGTGCCTACAAAAGTTCGATGTTCGGAAACAAATTGGATCCCACGCCTTATTTCAATTCTTTATGTAAAAAGGGAGTTTTTTTTGAGCGATGTTTTACGCCGGCTTTCGGAACTGCACGGGGTGTCTGGGCAACCATCACTGGAATTCCTGATGTGGAAAGTCCTAAGACTGCCAGCAGAAATCCCGCTGCAGTAGATCAGCATACCATTATCAACGATCTGTATGCACATGATAAATTTTATTTCCTGGGCGGCAGTACAACCTGGGCAAATATCCGGGGTTTGCTGAATAATAATATTGCAGCATTGAAGATCTATGAAGAAGAAAATTTTAAAGCCGGTAAAGTGGATGTATGGGGGATCAGCGATAAAAACCTGTTTTTAGAATCCACAAAAATTTTAGCACAGCAGCAAAAGCCATTTTTTGCGATCATTCAAACGGCAGATAATCATCGTCCTTATACCATTCCGCAGGAGGACATGGCAGAATTCAAAAAATTAAATTATCCCGCTGATACTTTAAAAAAATATGGATTTGATGATAACGGCCAGTTGAATGCATTCCGTTATACCGATTTCTGTTTTCAGAAATTCATGGATGCTGCAGCAAAGCAGCCATTTTTCAACAACACCATTTTTGTTTTCGTGGGTGATCATGGTTTAAGAGGTGATGCAGGAAAAATGTTTCCTGCTTCTTTTACAAAGGAGGGTATCCTGGCCGAACATGTTCCGCTTTTATTTTATGCACCACATTTATTAAAACCTTTCTCTGTGAAAAAAGTTTGTTCTCAACTCGATATAATGCCTTCAGTTGCCGGTTTGATGCGGCAGCGGTACCGCAATAATGCATTTGGACGAGATCTGTTTGATACTACCGACCATAAAGAACGGTTTGCATTTATAGCGGATCCTGATATGCATACCATTGGTGTGGTAAGCGATCAGTATTATTATGCAAGAAATATCAGGACCCATAAAACCGATTTCGTTTCTGTTACGGAAGATCCTATTCCTCCAGGTATTGCCGCAGATACTGTTAGAATTAAAATGAGCCGTTTAACAGAATCATGGTACGAAACAGCCAAATATCTTTTAATGCATAATAAGAAGCAGCCTTAATTGTATGTACAGCCTCACAGGTTGGATCCTATGGCAATTTTCAATTTATTATATTTGCGCTCTTGTTACAGGAGAATTCATTGATGCTGATCAAATGGCGGGTGCCTAAAACCATACAATGGCTGGT
>JANNZE010000512.1:0-5432 GCA_031410455.1 Chitinophagaceae bacterium
TAAAGAGCTCCCGGTGATTGCAAAACAAATTAACCATCGCTATTTAAAGTACTCCTCAACTTTAAATAGAATACAAAAAATACTAGTAGAAGCCCAAGTCCATAGTTCAAGTCAAGAATTGTTTTTTTATATTCAATAAATTTTACCATGATGGGCTACCTTTCTCTAGTGCAATGTAAGAATTGGTACTCAAAGCAATTATTAATTTAAACAGAGAAAGGTTTGGATTAGAATTAGAAAAAACCGGGGACGAAAAACTGGCGCATGATTATGCTGATAAGCTGCATGAGCTGGAAGTACTGGATGGGTACAGCATTCATCACAGAAGTGAAGAGATATTACAGGGACTGGGATTTGCCAATGCAGATCTGCAAAAACCTTATAAAAATTTCAGTGGTGGATGGAGAATGCGGGTATTGCTGGCCAAGATGATTCTCATGCACCCTGATGTATTATTATTGGATGAACCTACAAACCACCTTGATCTCCCTTCTATCGAATGGCTGGAAAAATATTTACAGCATTACCAGGGTGCAGTGGTGATTGTATCACATGACCGTTTTTTCCTTGACCGGATGGTTACAAAGGTTGTTGAATTATACCAGCAACAATTACATTTTTATATCGGCAATTATTCTTATTACGAAACAGAAAAGGCGCAGCGCATAGATATTCAGAAGAAAGCGTTTGAGAACCAGCAGGATTATATCCGTCAGCAGGAAAAATTCGTGGAGCGTTTTAAGGCCAAAGCCAGTAAGGCTGCCCAGGCGCAGAGTATCGTAAAACGTTTAGACAGATTAGACCGCATTGAAGATGTGGAAATGGAAAGGCCGAACATGCGCATCAATTTTTCCATTGATAAAGTGCCGGGAAGAATTTTATGTACGCTGAAACACATCAGCAAAAGTTTCGGGCCTTTAAAGATCGTAGAGGATACGGAAGCAGAAATTGACCGCGGTGATAAGATCGCATTGATCGGTGCGAACGGAAAGGGTAAATCAACTTTATTAAGGATCATTGCAGGAGCAGACACCTTCGAAGGTGAACGCATCTGGGGACATAATGTGGCAGAATCTTTTTATGCACAGCACCAACTGGAAGCACTGAACCAGGACAATGATGTATTGCAGGAATTAAAAGATTCCCGCAGCGGAAAGAACGACCTGGAATTGAGAAGTTTATTAGGCTGTTTCTTATTCAGCGGTGAAGCGGTAGAGAAAAAAGTTAAGGTATTGAGCGGAGGAGAAAAAGCACGTGTGGCATTGGCGAAAACAATTGCCAGCCGGGCCAACTTTCTTTTATTGGATGAACCTACCAACCACCTTGATATTCATTCTGTGGATCTGCTGGTAGAATCTTTGCAGCGTTATGAAGGCACCATTGTACTGGTGAGTCACGACCGTTATTTCATCAGTCGTGTGGCCAATAAGATCTGGGAAATTGACGACCATAAGATCCGTGCTTTCAAAGGAACGTATGCAGAATGGGAAGACTGGAAAGAAAGAAGAGAGAAAACGCTGTCAGAAGAAAAAAAACTGAAAGATAAAATAGAAGTAGTTGTTGCAAAACCTGTAGTTCAGAAAGTTGAAAAGGTGATGAACAGCGATCAGAAAAAAGACCTCCAGAAATTAAAGACACGCTTTAAACAACTGGAAGAGAATGTCTCCAGGCTTACCAAACAAAAATCGGAACTGGAAGCGGCATTAGGTTCTCCGGATATTTACAGCGATAAAAATAAATTTCAGAAAGCAGAAAACGATTATAAATCATCTGTTAAGGAACTGGATACTGCCAACAAAGAATATGAGCAGATGTTTGAAAAGATCATGGAAATGGAAGGATAAACGAATTGATAATTATAAATTATGAATTTTAAATTTTAAATGATAAATGATATTCAGTTATGAAAAGCGCTTTCAGTTTTGAAAGCGCTTTTCATTTATAATTTATAATTTTTCATTTAAAATAACTCCGTCTGTGGTTTACCTGCCTCCTTTGCCTCCCATTCCATTTCAACAGATTTTGAATAGTCGGTAAGTTTGGCCCCCACCGCTTTCCATCCCATCACTTCCACCAGTTTATCTACTTTGAATTTAGCTTTTGAAACTTGTTGCCCGCGACCGGATTGTACTTTTAAGACAGGCTGTTGTTCCGTAGTAACGGTTTCCAGTCGGTTGTCTTTTCCTTCTTTAATGAAAAAGAATTTGGTTTGTAAAGTGGACGTCTCTATCCTGAAGCGTTTAATATTGTATTGTAGTTTTTCGTTATCCAGGTATACGGCAGTTATGATCTTTTCCGGAGTAAATTTTTCTATCAGCAATATTTTATCAGGATCAAAACGCTGCGTCAGTTCCTGGTCTGTGATCTCATAATGTGCATCCGCATAAATTACTAATATCCTGTCTTCTGCATTGAACATTCCCAGGTACTCACCTTTTTCTTCGGAGTTCAGTCTGCCGAATTTATTATCGAACCATAATTTTTTAGCGGCCAGTGTTGATTTGCCTGCTTCTTTAAATTTCACAGTACGTACCGGGTATTTGGTAACTGTATTTCCAATACTCGATCTTCCTTTGATCTCCAGTTCTTCAAATGGGAATTCCAGTTCTTTCTTTTTAGCCGAACAATTCGGACTCAACAAAATGCGAACGATCTCGGCCTCTCCATTCGGATTAACCGTGAAATAATGCACTTTAGATTTATCAGATCCCTTTGTCAGATCGTATTCTTTCTCTCTGGTAATACCTGTTACATTAAATCTCTTCGCAAACGTTACACCGGTTTTGCCATCGGTATACATCATATTGTAGGTAGTCCGTTCATCATTTTTCTGGAACACAGCCACATGGAGGATATCTTTCCCAATGAACGTTTTATCGCTTACACGAACCACTTTCATGATTCCGCTTTTTGTAAACGCAATGATGTCATCCAGGTCGCTGCATTCAGTGATGAATTCATCTTTCTTTAATGAGGTTCCGATAAAACCGTCCGCAAAATTTGCATACAACTTTGTGTTGGCCATTGCAACATTCTTCGCCTGGATCACATCAAACTGTCGGATTTCTGTTTTACGCTTGCGGCCTGCTCCATATTTTTTCAACAGGCTCTCATAGTAGGCCACCGCAAAATCTGTAAGATTGGCCAGGTCATGCTTAACCTGTTTGATCTCGTCTTCCAGTTTTTTGATCTGGTCGTTGAGTTCATCAATATCAAGGCGATAAATTCTTCTGACCGGTTTTTCGGTCAATTTTAAAATATCTTCTTTGGTAATCGCACGCTTTAATTTTTTCAGGAAGGGAGCAAACGCTTTATCTATGGCAACGATCACCTTATCCCACGTTTCATGTTTTTTTTCTAATTCCTTATAAATTTTTTCTTCGAAGAATATTTTTTCAAGAGATGTATAATGCCATTTCTCCTGTAATTCTCCCAGTTTTATTTCCAGTTCTCTTTTTAATAATTCAAGGGTATTATCTGTTGCACCTTTCAGCAATTCATTCACACCTATGAACACTGGTTTTTTATTGGCGATCACACAAACGTTGGGAGAAATACTCACTTCACAATCAGTGAAAGCATATAATGCATCAATAGTGATATCCGGTGAAACACCCTGGGCGAGTTCCACAAATATTTCCACTTCCGCAGCAGTATGATCGGTAACTTTTTTAATTTTTATTTTTCCCTGGTCATTGGCTTTTACGATGCTGTCCATCAACTGGCTGGTGGTTACACCATAGGGAACACTTTTGATGATCAGTGTTTTTTTATCCTGCTCTTCTATTGTTGCACGAACCCGTACTTTACCACCACGTTTTCCTTCATTGTATCCAGAAACATCTATGGTTCCTCCCGTCTGGAAATCAGGAAATATTTCAAATTTCTTTCCGCGTAAATATCTGATGGATGCGTCGATCAGTTCACAGAAATTATGCGGTAGAATTTTCGTTGACAAACCTACTGCAATACCTTCTGCTCCCTGAGCCAGCAACAAAGGAAATTTCATGGGCAGGGTCACCGGCTCATTCTTACGTCCATCGTAACTTAATTGCCAGTCGGTGGTTTTCGCATTGAATGCTACATCCAGCGCAAATTTGCTGAGGCGTGCTTCTATATAACGAGCGGCGGCGGCATCATCACCGGTTCTTACATCGCCCCAGTTTCCCTGCGTATCTATCAACAGATCTTTTTGACCCAGGTTCACGATAGCATCTGCAATACTAGCATCGCCATGTGGATGGTATTGCATACTCTGCCCGATGATGTTGGCCACTTTATTGTAACGGCCATCATCCATTTCTTTCATGGCATGCAGTATTCTCCGCTGCACCGGTTTCAAACCGTCTTCCAGAGCCGGAACGGCCCTTTCTAAAATCACATAACTGGCATAATCCAGGAACCAGCTTTTATACTGACCGCTAATACCGGAATCACTGTGTGTATATTCTTCTTTTTTTGCCTTTGCCATTGCTTATGCGGATGGTTCTGTCACCGCTGATTTTTGTTTGATTTCAAATTCTTTCATGTTGCCAACCTTTCCCTGCACATCATACTGTTCTGTGGCGATGAGTTGTTTTAAACGCCATAACAAAAAAGCATCTCCGGTTGTATGTTTTGCTTTCGACAAAAACTGGTGGATGATCTTTGATCCTTTCTGCCAGTCGCCGGTAATAAACTTTTTCAGTTCTGCATCATAGAAATTATAATCAGCCTGCGTTAATTTTTTTCCTCCTTCCAGGATGCGGACACCTTTTTCTTCATTCACCAGTTTCGTCCATTCATCCGGATCTACTTCAAATTCGCTTGGCGTTATCTCTCTTGCTAATTTTTTTGCTTTTAAAAATTCTTTTGCAGGTATTTCACTCAACCAGTCCGGATAAAATATCCCTCCTTTATCATTTATGAAAGGAAGGTTATTCAGGTAAAGGATAAAAACCCTTCCCTGGAATTCTTTCATGTAATGCAACATCCAGTAATAACCACTTACATCATGTTTATTCTGTGCAGCCCAAATCCATAAATTTTCCTCATCCGCTCTTCTCATTCTGCCAACCAACTGCGCTATTGTTTTATAATCGTCTTCTTCTGTTTCAATAGCAGATGCATAATCGCCACCTTCCAGTATTTCCCTCCACCAGTCTTTCCTGGCCTGTATACCTTCACCAGCATACAAATTACTGATCGGCCCAACCGCATAATCATCCCTTATTAAAAGGATATCACCGGCCATGGTTTCATCCAGTTCTATCGCGGCTTTTAAAACTGCAACATCAGGTTCGTTAAAAACAATATGGATCATTTTGTAAAAATTAAATTGTTTCCAGGATATCGAGTTCCACTTTTAAATTATCAATGATGAAATCCTGGCGTTGTGGTGTATTTTTTCCCATGTAATATTCCAGCAATTGCTGAACGTGCTCACCCTGTTC
>JANNZE010000513.1:0-9128 GCA_031410455.1 Chitinophagaceae bacterium
CTTTTAAAACAACTGATTCAATAACTTCTGTTTTACCCAGAACAAATGCTTTGCTTGCTACAGTCTGGCTAAAGGAAAATCGGCTGATCAATAAAAATGGTATGAGGAATCTGAAATTCATAAAATTATGTTTTAAAAGTAGCTGAGGATTTTGCGGTCGGACAAATTGCTTTCTAAAAGGAAAAGAAAGCATCATTTAAAAATCTTTTCTACAAACAAATTGATTACTTCCACCAGAATCAAAATAATAATCACCCACTCAAGCTGTGTACTGTTCCTGTATTGAAGAATATCCTTAAATAACTCCAGGTTTTCCTTTACACTTCCAAGTGCATCCTGTATGGTACGAAACCGAACCTGCAGGTCAAAGTTCTTTTTAAGTTCCGCATCAATTTTATTTAATTCTTCATTTTCCCACGTCTCATCCGGAGAATCAAAAATGTACAGATTTTCTGAGATCCTGTTTTTAATATTTAAAGTACGGCCGATGTATTTCTTTAAATTTTTCCCGGAAATATCGAGCCTGCCTTTTTGTTCCAGGATGAGTGTATGACGGTTGGTATCATTCAATAAAATATTAGTGATCTGTGAATAATGATCCAGTGCCACTGATTGTGAAAGATTCAGCATTATGAATCGTATGGTATTGGCATCAGGTGCAGGAATTTCAATCTTATTATATAACACACAAAAACTGGCTTTACCGGTTTCTATTTCAATGTCGTCTGATAATCTTACATCAAATAGATTTTTACAATAGGGTTTAACCAGTTCTATAAACGTCTCCAGGTCTTTATTGTATTTATAAAAACACACCACACCAAACCTGAATATATATATGAATTCGTTTTCTTCTGTTCTGTAAAATAATTCATCTGAATCACTGAATAATAATTGTTCTTTGAATACCGTCTTGAAAGTTTTAACGTCTATATTATCGGCTATCTGGAAAGAATATACTTTATGTTTCATAATCAGAATTGCATGCTGTAAACAGGTAGCAAATTTTTGTCCATAATATATATATGATGTACTTTATACAGCAGTTGAATAACGCTGCTCAGTCAACAGTCTGCCAACGCTTGCATTGCCTTTTTTTTATGTATTATAAGCAATAAAATATTTGTTCAGTTCTGTCTTAAATAGCTGAAAGCAGCAGACTTTAATTAAGGAAGATGCCTTTAGGATGCATTAAAATCAACCATCCATTCTATCCCGTATTTATCCCTGAACATACCAAAATAAGAACCCCACGGACTATCGCCGATTGGATATTCAATAGTTCCTCCAGATGAAAGTCCGTTAAAAATTGCATCAGCCTCTTCCCTGCTTTCAGCCTTTATGGAAATTTTGGAGCGATTTTCATTTTCATTAACGGTTCCCAAATAAGCTGGTACATCATTAGCCATTAAATAAGAATTTCCAATTGGCAATGTAATGAGCAGGATCTTATCTGCATCCTTTTCTGAAACCGGGAATTCAGCACTGGAGATATCCTTTAAACGGATGACCTTTTCGAACTCACCTCCAAAAACAGATTTGTAAAAGTTGAATGCTTCTTCGGCATTGCCGTTAAAATTAATGTGCGGGTTTATTATGGCCATATGCATGAATTTGATATTGAATGTAGAAGATATTTTTGAAATGGCAGATTATCCATACAGCTTTTTATAAATAATCAATCATCATCATGATACAATCAAAGTGTTATCAAAAACCCTCCGTTCTAAAACGAATTTTAAAAAATTCAAAAATGTTCCGGATATATAGTAATGGCTGTTCGTGCGCTCTTTTTTATGGATTTTGCTAGCCGTAAACAATTAGCGTAAATACAACTATTTTTGCAATCATGATCTACAGAAGCAAAGCTCCTCTTCGTATCGGCCTCGCAGGTGGTGGCACAGATGTAAGTCCTTACTGCGACCTTTACGGCGGTGCTATCCTGAATGCCAGCATTTCATTGTCAGCATACGCCAGCATTGAACCTTTGGAGAATAAGATCATAGTGGAAGCTCTCGACAGGAATGAAAAACAGGAATTTGATATTACTGATCAACTTCCCATCAATGGCGAACTGGATCTTCTGAAAGGAGTGTACAACCGCGTTCAGAAAGATTTCGGCATCAAAGGAGGATTGCGATTGTCTACTTTCGTGGATGCGCCTGCCGGTTCAGGATTGGGCACTTCTTCCACCCTTGTGGTGGCCATCATCGGCGCATTTGCAGAAATGCTCAAACTTCCCCTGGGAGATTATGATATTGCACATTATGCTTTTGATATCGAAAGAAATGACCTCAAACTTGCCGGTGGACGTCAGGATCAGTATGCAGCAACTTTTGGAGGTGTGAATTACATGGAATTTTACGGCGATGATAAAGTGATCGTAAACCCCTTGCGTATCCGTCCACAATACATGCATGAACTGGAAAACAACTTAGTTTTATATTTCACATCCACCTCCAGGGAAAGCGCAACCATCATTAAAGAACAGGTAAAAAATGTGCACAATAAAGATGAGAAAAGCGTAGAGGCCATGCACCAGCTGAAAGAACAGGCACGCATGATGAAAGAAGCCCTGCTGAAAGGCAAGCTGCATGAATTCGGGGAAATACTGGATTTCGGTTTTCAGCAAAAAAGAAAAATGGCGGCCAATATCAGCAATTCGGCAATCGAAAAAATTTATGATGCTGCTAAAAAAGCCGGCGCCACAGGAGGAAAAATTAGTGGTGCAGGTGGTGGTGGTTTTATGATTTTTTATTGTCCAGGAAATACAAGACACGCTGTTTCCGCAACGCTGAATAGTTTTGGAGGCGAAATCAAAAAATATGGTTTTACAAAATATGGTCTTACAACCTGGACCGTTTAATAACATCACATGCAAACAAAAATATCCGGTATCATTGAAGCATCCATCAAAGTAAAACAAGAGGTTTTGCAGGATCCGCAATTATTACAAACCATTGAAGATTGTGTACAGGTAATTGTTGATGCGTTCCGCAATGGCAATAAAGTATTGTTCTGCGGCAATGGCGGAAGTGCTGCTGATGCACAACACCTCGCTGCTGAATTCAGCGGAAGGTTTTATACTGACCGCGATGCCTTACCGGCAGAAGCATTGCATGTAAATACTTCTTACATCACAGCCGTGGCAAACGATTACAGTTATGATGTGATTTATTCCCGCTTAATAAAAGGCATCGGCAAAAAAGGCGATGTGCTTGTAGGATTAAGTACATCGGGTAACAGCAAAAACATCCTGAACGCTTTTGAAACTGCAAAGGAAAAAGGAATGATCAACATCGCATTCACCGGAGAAACCGGCGGTAAAATGAAACCACTGAGCGATTACCTGATCAACGTTCCATCTACCGATACGCCGCGTATTCAGGAATCTCATATTCTGATCGGACATATTATTTGCCAGCTGGTGGAAGAAAAATATTTTGCAGCATGATAAGGGAAGCCATCATTCTTGCGGGAGGATTGGGAACCCGGTTACGTTCTGCTGTTCCGGATCTTCCTAAATGTATGGCACCGGTGGCAGAAAGGCCTTTCATCTGGTTTTTGATGAGATATCTCAAAAAACAGGGCATAGAAAGTTTTATCTTTTCCCTTGGTTATAAGAATGAGTTGATCAAAGAATACCTGGAAAAAACATTTCCCGGCACTATGTTCACCTTTGTAATAGAAGATGAACCATTGGGAACCGGCGGTGCCATTAAACTGGCCTGCGATGTGGCACTGGAACCAGACGTTATCATTTTTAATGGTGATACTTTATTTGAAACGGATATACAGAAAATTGCGGCCTTTCACCTACAACATCATGCAACCTGCACGCTTTCCTTAAAACCCATGCACGATTTCGACAGGTATGGTGTGGTGGAAATCAATAAAGAAAATTATATACAATCTTTCAAAGAAAAAAAATATTACAAATCGGCTCTCATCAATGGCGGTGTGTATGCGTTGAATGTAGCGCAGTTTGCTGAATTGTCATTGCCCGAAAAATTCTCTTTTGAAAAAGATTTTCTGGAAAAATATTTTGCCTCTCATACCATGATGGGACTGATACAGGACCAGTATTTCATAGACATTGGCATCCCGGAAGACCTGGAAAAAGCCAACCATGAATTTCCGAAAAGATTTTCTTTATGATCCCTTTCAAAAAGATAGATGATACCTGGACCTTATTCCTCGATAGGGATGGTGTGATCAACCATGAAAAACACAAGGATTATATTCATACATGGAATGAATTCAAATTCTATGATGGTGTTACGGATGCTATGAAGATCTTCGCAGAAACATTTCATCGTATAGTTCTGGTCACTAACCAGCGGGGCGTTGGAAAGGGTGTTACCAAAGCCGAAGATCTTGCAATGATGCATGAAAATATGCTGGCAGAAATTAAAAAAAACGGCGGGCGGCTGGATGCCATTTATTTTTGTCCTGACCTGGATGATAACAGCCCGAACCGCAAACCCAACCCGGGCATGGGCTTACAGGCGATCGCACAGTTTCCGGATATCATTCCATCTAAATCCATCATGGTGGGCAACACATTAAGCGATATGGAATTCGGGAGAAACCTTGGCTGTTACACGGTTTTTCTTCCTACTACCAGGCCTGAAGTTTTATTGAATGATGTAAGAATTGATGCTACGTTTCCAACATTGTTGGCTTTCGCTCAGTACCTTGCATTGGAACGCGGGGAAATGGAACGTGGAAAGATAGATAGATAGATAGATAGATAGTAGATAAATAGATGGATAGAAGATAGATAGATAGTTAGGATTTAATGGATATTATATCTCTATGGTATCTTTCTTCTCTTGTTAAATTAATATAAAATGTACTCCCTTTTATATAGCTACAAGTAATAAGTTCATTGCTTATATCTTCTAACAAAAATCTTTGTGCGCTTAAATGCCTTTAACTTTGTGTTATTTGTAGAAACCAACCACCGCCAGGAGGATAAGCTTTCGTTAAAAACATCTCCAGGACTAACTGCATGGATATCTTGAATAATTCTTTCCGTATTTTTAATAAATTATGAAATTTTCATTTTTATCCAACATGAGGAGAACCCATATAAAATCCATTATTTCTTCTTTTACTTTTTCCTTTTTAATTATCAACTTTTCTTTCTCCCAGCTCCCGCCTGCCGCACATAAATCCATTTTTGAAAAAGAACAGGTGATGAAAAATCCTGCATTCAAAATGATCAATTCAAACCTGGAAACCGAGAGAGTAGAATCAGACAGCCTCTTTACACGCCAGTTTGTGCAGGCATTGAAAACACCATTTTCTTTTCAGTATAATTTCGATTCTTTAATAACCATTTCTCAATTATATGCACCCGACAGTTCCTTTAAAATCTTTACATGGCAACTGGTGATGAATGAAATGGAAACACGCCAGCATGGTGCCATTCAGATGCGTACTACTGATGGCTCACTTAAATTATTTCCGCTGATCGATAAATCAGGGATCATAGAAAACCAGTCTGATACTTCCGGCGATAACAACGGATGGCTGGGTGCCGTGTATTATAAAATGATCATGAAACAACGCGGCGACCAGAAATTATATGTGTTGCTGGGCTATGATGAAAACGATTACAGGAGCACCAAAAAATTTGTAGAGATATTACAATTCAAAGATGGCAAGCCATGGTTCGGAGGAAAAAATTTCCAGGTGCCTGATAATAATTTAAAAGCGAAAACAACGGCACGTTACATCATGGAATTTAAAAAAGATGCAAGTCCGCGTTTAACCTATGATGCAGATCTTGATATGATAGTGATGGAACACCTTGTATCAGAAACCAATGAGCCTTTTAAGAAATATACACTCATCGGGGATGGCGATTATGAAGGACTGAAATGGCAGAACGGACAGTGGAATTATATAAGTAAAATATTCACTGAAGTAACCCCGGAAGGCAATGCACCTATGCCTAAACCCATACGGGATGCGCAGGGAAATTTAGATGAGACGCAATTGGCCGGTTATGAACCGGAAGATGGTAAACCAGTTGCACCAAAGAAAACCAAGCCGGGAAAAAATAAGAATTAATACAGAAAGCGTGGTGTTGTAGCAACTGGTTACTGGTTACTGGTATCCAGCAACAAGCATCCAGCAACCAGCAACAAGCAAAAAAGCAACCAGCTTAATCATCCAGTCTTAATACTGCAAGGAAAGCTTCCTGCGGCACTTCAACGTTTCCGATTTGACGCATACGCTTCTTACCTTCCTTCTGCTTCTCCAGGAGTTTACGCTTACGGCTTATATCACCTCCATAACATTTTGCGGTAACATCTTTACGCATGGCACTGATGTTTTCCCGGGCAACGATTTTTGCACCAATGGCTGCCTGTATAGCGATCTGGAATTGTTGTTTTGGTAAAAGCTCTTTCAATTTCTCACAGAGTTTTCTTCCGAATTCATGTGCACGGGCACGATGGATCAGGGCACTTAAAGCATCCACCTTTTCATTGTTCAGCAGAATATCCATTTTCACAATATCACTATCCCGGTATTCTATCGGATGATAATCGAAGGAAGCATAACCACGCGTCATACTTTTCAGTTTATCATAAAAATCAAATACGATCTCCGTAAGCGGCATATCGAATGTTAATTCAACCCTGGTTGGCGTTAAATATCCCTGGTTGATCAATACACCTCTTTTCTGGATACACAACGTCATAATATTGCCGATATATTCGGGTTTACTGATCATCTGTGCACGGATAAAAGGCTCTTCAATTTTTGCCATCCTGGTAGGATCCGGCATCTCTGTAGGATTGTTTACGCGAATGATCTCTCCCTTGGAAGTTGTAGCTATAAAACTTACGTTAGGAACTGTAGTGATCACCGTCTGGTTAAACTCTCGTTCCAGTCTTTCCTGGATGATTTCCATGTGCAGCATTCCTAAAAAGCCGCAACGGAAACCAAATCCTAATGCCTGAGATGTTTCGAGTTCAAATGTCAGAGAAGCATCGTTCAGCTGCAGTTTATCCATGCAGTCACGCAGCTCTTCAAATTCGTCTGTATTAACCGGGAAGATACCTGCAAAAACCATCGGCTTCACATCTTCAAAACCGCGGATGTATTCAGCGCAGGGATTGGCCACTGTTGTGATAGTATCTCCTACTTTAATTTCTTTAGCATTCTTAATTCCCGTGATCACATATCCTACATCACCGGCACGCACTTCAGATTTGGCTTCCATGCCGAATTTCAGGATGCCCACTTCATCAGCTCCGTATTCGGCACCGGTATTAAAGAAACGGATCATATCATTTTTACGGAGCACACCATTGAAAACGCGGAAATACACAATGATTCCACGGAAAGAATTGTATACACTGTCAAATATCAATGCCTGTAAAGGTGCTTCTGTATCACCTTTTGGTGCAGGAATTCTGTCGATAATTCCGGAAAGTATCTCTTCGATACCTATGCCGCTCTTTCCGCTGGCGAGTAAAATATCTTCTTCTTTACACCCGATCAGTTCAATGATCTGGTCTTTCACTTCAGGGATCATCGCCCCTTCCATATCGATCTTGTTGATCACCGGAATGATCTCAAGATTATTGTCTATAGCGAGGTATAAATTGCTGATGGTTTGCGCCTGGATACCCTGTGATGCATCCACTAGAAGCAGGGCACCTTCACAGGCAGCGAGCGCACGGCTCACCTCATAACTGAAATCCACGTGGCCAGGCGTATCTATCAGGTTAAGGATGTATTCCTCTCCTCTGAATGGATAGTTAATCTGTATCGCATGGCTCTTGATGGTGATACCTTTCTCCCGCTCCAAATCCATATCATCCAGCACCTGCGCCTGCATATCCCTCGAACTGATCGTTTTAGTATGTTCCAACAGCCTGTCGGCCAATGTGCTTTTACCGTGATCAATGTGTGCGATGATGCAAAAATTCCGGATATTCTTCATGTTCCTTACTATAGTGATAAAGTTGCAAAAGTAGCTATTTTCAGGCGTTTTTAAGTGAGAAATTACGTTCTTAATCTATTATTTTATGGTATAACGAAAGCCTGTATAAACCAGCCTTCCATTGATGGGCCCCCAAACCATGGAAGCGTCAAATTCCCTTGAAAATGGCTGATTAGCGCCGATGATGGATTCCATTTGTATATAATTGGTAAGATTCTCTCCTCCCAGGTAAACTTCAAAATTTTTGTTTTTGCCAAAAGTATGGCTCACCTGCGCCAGCAACATTCCATAAGACGGCGATGAAGAAGGGAATATATGCGAGGACGGATGCAATACATCTGGTATTCTTTTGGTGCCGGTATAACTATAGGTGGCGTCAAACTTCCATCTTCCCGGTGTAAATCCGGCATTGATGAAAGCACGGTTGCGGGCAGTTAAAGGACGTTGTTTGAGTTCGTCACCATAAGTTGTTTTCACGTCAAAAAAACGATAGGCCATTCTTGTTTCAAAATGCTTAACAGGAATGAAATTCAATTCTGCCTGGAAACTGTTGGAATAGGATTTTCCATCCAGGTTATAAAAACGGATGAGGCCCGGTTGTTCCATATCCACCACTACCTGGTCAGTAAAATCATTTCTGAAATAATCGAAGCTGAAGTTCGCATCTCTTTTAAATAAACGAAATTTCTGATCAATACTGATGCCTTTGTTCCAGGCTATTTCGGGATTCAACGTGTAGGCTTTGCCGCCAACGGAAGGGATGATCTGCAATTGCCTTCCGCTTACAAAATTTCCCAGGTTCTCTGCAAAAATATTGGATGTTCTTTGTCCCCTCCCCGCACTTACCCTGATAGTTGTTTTTTCGAATGGACTGTACCTGGCATTAACCCGTGGTGTAAAAAACCATCCGAATAAATTATTGTAATCCGCACGCATTCCGGTTACAACTGTAAACTTGTTGAGACCATAGGTGTATTCAAAAAAAGCACCGCTCACCTGTTCTTTTCTTTTGTATTCCACGGATTCAAAATTCTCTTTGTAATTATCAAAATTCACATTGAGGCCGGTACGGAATTTATGCGCCGTATTACCGATGATGTTCTGAAAAATAAGGTTGGCATAAACATTCTGCTGATCACCATTATAATTTCTTAAGCCCAGG
>JANNZE010000514.1:0-2096 GCA_031410455.1 Chitinophagaceae bacterium
TGCATAAGTAACTTGTGTTTTCCCCTCTATTGGACTGATAAAAAGAATAAGACAACAAATAATTGTAAAAGATTGTAATAACTTTTTCATGTTACATTATTTTTATAAATAATGCAACAAAGGTGTTGATTACCATATTAAAAAAAAACCTAACATTTCTTAGGTATACGCAAAAGGCTGATTAAAACAGAATTATGTACGGATTGGAATTGAAAATAAAATGATAGCTCCTCCCAAGGCGGAGGATTTGATATTATATTTCCCTTGAAGACTTTCTATTCTCTTGCTATAATTTACCAGGCCATTGCCGTGTCGATGCGAATCTTGCTGGTTAAATCCAATGCCGTCATCTTGTATACGAATCAACAATTCGCCGTTCGTTTCAAATTGAACGGTAATGGTGCGTGCTGAGGCATGTTTAATAGCATTATTAACTGCTTCTTTTACTAATAAAAATATATTCCGGCAATCTTTCCAGGGAAGTACAACCGATGGAATTTCCTCAGGTATTTTAAAATTAAAATGAAGATTGGCATTATTCACCATCTCACTGCACTGGCTTCGGGTGTAATAAATTAATTCGTCTAATTGCTGATTTCCCTGGTTAAGCGCCCAGATAATTTCATTCATCTTTTCAACAGACTCGTCACTCAATGAAACAATCTTATCAATATCTTCTTCATTTAAACTGGTTTTGCCTTTCATGGCAGCGGTAATATATCGTATGCGACTAAGGCCTGCACCTACATCGTCATGCATATCTGCGGCAATTCGGTTCCGTTCTTCTGTTAACGCCCGTTCATTTTTAATAACAACCTGTTGCTTTTTAATTTTCTCCTGATAATAATACCTGATCATCATAAAAAATAAACCTGCTAACATGAGTATAAATATTATGCTGAACCACCAGGTTTGATACCAATGGGGTAACATGATAATTTTTAATAAACGTTCTTTTCCAACAATACTATTATTAGAGTTCTTACATTTTATGTGAAGTATATATTTGCCTGGCTCGAGGTTAACATAACTTAAGTTTTGTTCATTGCCCGCTTCATGCCACTTAGTTTCTGCACGTTCCAGCAAATACGAATAAGAAAGCTGTTTTCCCTCTGTAATATCCAGGCCGGCATAATTTATTGAGAAGGCATTTTGGCCAGGCGGCAATTTAATTTCTGTTACATTATCTAATAGCGTATCTGAAAGAAATGAATTGCCCATTACTTTCAGGTTACTGATAGTGATCGGAATATATTTTATGGGATTTTTTATAATGATAGTATTGATTATTCCAAATGACGCATCAGTATTTTCAATATTATTAAAGGCCAGTCGATGATTGTTCAAAGAAACCATCATGCCTCCCGCATTGTCGCTAAAAAGGCCGTCAGACTTCGTAAATCTCTTGTAGCTAAAATTCATATTATTGAATACAAACAGTCCTTCAGACCCGTTACACCAAACGTTCCCATCATCGTCACAAAGAAGTTGAGCTGCAGACCCAAAGAAATTATCGTCCTGCTGATTGATGTGTTTTATCCATTTTTTGGATGGAATATGATAAATGTAAATACCATTTGTTGGAGTGCCACACCAGAGATTTTCATTTTTATCTACACATAAAGTTTGTATACCATCCGGAATACCAAACAGATATTTTACAGGAATAGCAATGGAATATTTATCTCCCGTATTTTCATTGTAACAATAAATACTGTCCCCATAATTAAATCCACTATACAAAACACCTTTATTAAAACAAAGACTGAAACCACAATAATTATGTACAGCATATTTTTCACTCAACAAGGAAAGAGCTACCACCTGTTGCGTTCGTTTGTCAAACATATAGGGACTTTCACTCCCTCCTCCTGCGAAATAAATTTTTTCTTTCGATTTACAAACATCAAAAAAATTATCTGTTTCAGAATTAAAGGATCCACTTTTATAAATTATAGGAGACAAGCTTTTAGAAGCCAGGTCATATCGGCACATTCCTCCCCATCTCGCAATAAAAAGATTGATATTATCAGCAAGAAAATCATTGATTACATGATGAAATTTCACAGCTCCTGGAATACGATTTCTGCCAACGC
>JANNZE010000515.1:0-2151 GCA_031410455.1 Chitinophagaceae bacterium
GAACCAACGGCCAGGTCGGCACCATTTACGCAGGCCTGGTATAATCGCTCCAGGTCTGCAGGATCGTGTGAAAAATCTGCATCCATTTCAAAGATGTAGCGATAGCCTCTGTGGATCGCCCATTTGAAACCATGTATATAAGCCGTACCCAGACCGAGTTTACCTCTTCTTTCTTCGAGGAACAATTGTCCTGGATAAGTGGCAAATAAACTTTTTACGATGGCAGCTGTTCCGTCGGGAGAACCATCATCGATCACCAGTATATGAAAAGACAAACGCATGCTGATCACTGCCTCAATTATGGCAGCAATATTTTCTTTTTCATTATACGTGGGTATGATGACGAGTTTTTCCAATCTTTAAAAATAAGTGTCAAATTTAGTTGATAAGCTTATTTAAAACAGAAGTAGGCATTAATTATTCTTCAATAAAGTTCTGTTGAAAATTTCGGTGAGTTTCTTTTTGGTATGCAGCGGGAAATCACCTTTCATCATCCAGTCGTAATACTGTGGCTCACTTTTCAAAACTTCGGCAATGGGGCGGCCCTTATATTTTCCAAAATTGAATACCTCGCGGTCTTTATCGTCGTAGCAAAAACGGCGGGCATAATCAATGATCTTGTCTTCGCCAATGGTTGACAGGATAGATTCAATGGAATTGCCGAGAGAATCGTATCGCTGGATCTGGGCCTGGAGCACTTCGATGGTAGCTTCTACATCTGCCAGTGCACTATGGGCATTGATCAGTTCTTTCTGGCAATAATATTTATAAGCTGCTGTGAGTGTTCGCGGTTCCATTGAATAGAAAATATGCTGAACATCCACCATTTTGCGGTCGCACAGGTCAATATCCATCCCGGCCCTTAAAAATTCTTCCATCAGGATAGGAATATCGAAGCGGTTGCTGTTATATCCTCCAAGGTCGCAATTTTCCAGGAATTGTTTGATCTCGTTGGCTGACTGTTTGAAAGTGGGTGCATCTTTTACCATTTCATTGGTAATGCCATGAATCTCTGAATTGGCCTGCGGGATCTGCATTTCGGGATTCAGCAGTTTCCTTTTAGAGATCTTTTCGCCGTCCGGCATTAACTTTACAATAGCAATTTCAACGATCCTGTCGGTAGATAAACTTAAACCGGTGGTTTCCAGATCAATGAATGCAACCGGGCGGGATAATTGTAGCATAATTTATGTTTGTGTTTTTGGGAGGCGGGGAAGAGTTAAGCGTAATGGATAAATTTATTTAACAAAAGTACTCTTTTAACATTATATGCGTTAACCATTCATACTTTACCTTTGTATAGCCAAATAATTATAATATGAAAAAATTTATTTATTGCGGAGCCTTATTAATAACGCTGGCAACAGCGGTGAGCAGTTGTGGAAGCAGCCGTAAGACGGGTTGCCCGATGAGTGGAAAAGTGATTTATTAAAACAACAGGAATGAACTGGAAAAATTTAACCGATGAATCGCAGATAGAAGCGATCCGGAAAGCATCTGATGAAAAGCCACAGTTAATATTCAAGCACAGTACAAGGTGTTCTATCAGTTCGATGGCTAAAAACCGTTTAGACAAGGAACATGCCCCGGAAAGTGTGGAATTCTATTATCTTGATTTGTTGCAATACCGTACCTTATCCAATAAACTGGCGGATGTATTTAATGTATACCATGAATCACCGCAGGTGTTGCTGATCAAAAAAGGTGAATGTATATATGATGAAAGCCATAGTGCCATCCGGATGGATGACATTTTAGAACAGGCGGAAAAAAATTAAGAAATTATTTTTAATATGGTGAGCCCTTCTTCGGAAGGGTTTTTTTTTGACAACCTTCCAGGTTCCAACCTAGAAGGTTATGATATTATATAAGTTATTAACATATAAACATTTTGGCTTTAAATGCGCTTGTGCAGTTATACTCTTTCATTATTTGGACTACCTTTAACATTATTGCTATCTAATCTTAATATCCTTCCAATTTTTAGTCACAAATCATTTAAATGAAAAGATTAGTTACACTTTTTCTGCTTATAGTTATATTTTTCACATCCAACGGCCAGGGGGTTTACAATTTCTGGGGGCTCACCACATACGGTGAAAATGAAAATAACGGACGTTTATTTTTTGCCAACAGCGCTGCAGAGAATTT
>JANNZE010000516.1:0-3420 GCA_031410455.1 Chitinophagaceae bacterium
TAGCCATAGGTTTGATGTAAACTTTATTATATGAAAAATTTTATTGCTTTTTCTATGTCGCTTATGTTGTTAATTTCTGCATTTAACAGCCAAAGCCAGGATACGGCTACACTCATACCTCCGCATTCATATAAGGCTGTATTGCAAACTAAAGAAGGAAAGACAATAAATGGAGATTTGCAGCAAATCAATTCCTCGGCTATTCTTATAAATATGAATACATATAATTTTGAGAATATCAACACCGTGAAAATTTATAGAAAAGGTAGTGTTGGCAGAGGTCTTCTGATTGGATTTTTATCGGGTGCAGTTATAGGAATAGCCACGGGACTAATATCTGGTGACGACAATCCTAACCAGTGGTTTGCCATGACAGCAGGGGAAAAGGCATTTGGCGGTGCAGTTTTATTTGGCGCGGCAGGAGCAGCAACAGGCGCTATTGTGGGTTTAATACATAAACAATTTACCATCAATGGTAAAAGTGAAAAATACCAACTATTGAGAAAAAGTATGGCGGGTAAATTTCAACCGCGTTTAGATTTTTAACGTATTCGTTGCTTCATTACTTCATACAAAACAATGCCTGTAGAAACAGATACATTTAAAGAATCAAAATCTCCAACCATAGGAATCTGAAACTGCTCATCACAAATTTTAAGCAAGGCAGGATAAACTCCTTTTTCTTCACCTCCCATAATGATAGCAGCAGGCTCGGTAAAATCACATTCAAAAACTTTTTTGCCTGCTTTCATTTCACTGGCATAAACCCTTATTCCATTCATATGCAGATCATCCACGGTTTTCATCAGGCTGCTCACCCTGCAAACTGCAATCTGTTCCAGCGCACCTGCAGAAGTAAGAATTGCATCTTCATTCAAAGCTCCAACTCCTTTATCCGGAATAATGATAGCATGTACTCCCATACAATATGCACTTCGGGCGATCCCGCCTATGTTGCGGATATCTGTGATTCCATCCAATATCAATAACAAAGGCGTTTCACCGTTTGACACCACAAAGTCGATGATCTGCTGCAAATCCTGGTACTGTACTTTTGCAATCTGAGCGATACAACCCTCATGATTACTCACATTCATATTGTTCAGTTTTTCAACCGGAACCTTATTGATGGGAATCATGTGCTCAGTTGCAAGTAACCTGATCTCATCAATGAGCGGGCCGTGAACTGTAGTTTGCAGATAGATCCTCTCCAGTGCTTTTCCCTCTTTCATTGCATTGATCACTGCTTCCCTGCCAATGACAAGTGTATTCTTTTTAGGACGTGCATGCTGGTGTCTGAATGTTTTCAAAATGGTGTATTTTAAGCAAATGTATATTCAAAAAAAAACCCAACAACATAGTCGTTGGGTAATTATCTTTTTATCCGGAATTATTTGATTCCAAATACTTTTTTTACATCTTTAACGGCGTCTAATTTCTCCCATGTAAACAATTCTACTTTTCTTTTGATAGATTTTCCATCAGGAGAAGTGAAAGTTTTTTCAACGATCTCATTCTTACGACCCATGTGACCATATGCAGCAGTTTCGCTGTACATCGGGTTACGGAGTTTCAGTCTTTGCTCGATGAAATAAGGACGCATGTCGAATGCAGGCATCTTCGTGATCTTGTCGGCGATCTGTCCGTCGGTAAGGTCAACTTTTGCAGTACCATATGTATTCACATTGATACTGGTTGGTTTTGCAACACCAATCGCGTAAGAAACCTGAACCAACACTTCACTGCACAAACCGGCAGCCACTAAATTTTTAGCAATGTGACGTGTGGCATAAGCTGCAGAGCGATCTACTTTACTTGGATCTTTTCCGCTGAATGCACCACCACCATGAGCTCCTTTACCGCCATATGTATCCACGATGATCTTACGACCGGTAAGGCCGGTATCACCATGTGGTCCGCCGATCACAAATTTACCGGTCGGGTTGATGTGGTATTGTATCTTATTATTGAATAAATGAGCGTATGTAGGATATTTTGCTTTTACTCTTGGGATAAGGATGTTGATGATATCCTTTTTGATCTTTGCCAGCATAGCCTCATCTTTTCCGAAATCATCATGCTGTGTTGACACAACGATTGCGTCAATACGTACAGGTTGATTATTATCATCATATTCCAGGGTTACCTGGCTTTTTGCATCAGGACGAAGATATTTGATCTGCTTGTTCTCTCTTCTCAATGCAGCTAATTCTTCCAGTAATTTATGCGCCAGGTTCAATGCAAGCGGCATATAATCTGCTGTTTCATTGGTAGCATATCCAAACATCATTCCCTGGTCGCCTGCACCCTGTTCTTCTTTTTTCTTTTTATCCACGCCCTGGTTGATATCTCCGGATTGTTCGTGAATAGCTGACAGAATTCCGCAGCTGTTCGCTTCAAACATATATTCACTTTTGGTATACCCGATCTTACGGATAACACCTCTTGCAATTTCCTGCACGTCGAGATAGGCTTTGCTTTTAACTTCCCCGGCCAATACAACCTGACCAGTTGTTACCAATGTTTCGCAGGCAACCTTACTGCTTGGGTCAAAAGCAAGAAAATTGTCGATTAACGCATCACTGATCTGATCTGCGACTTTATCAGGATGTCCTTCACTAACTGATTCAGAAGTAAATAAGTAGGGCATATTTTTTTTTTAAGAATTGCAAATATAAGGTACTATACACAAATAAAAAGTCCCGTTTAAAAACAACGGGACTTCCCTTTTATTTTTTGCTGGTTATTTTATTTTACTCCAGATGATTACCATCTTCATCGGGTGAACCGGATGGCTTCCGCCTCCTACTTTCACACGCCCGAAACCAAGGCTGTTACTGTAAGGGATCACTGTGTTACTGTATTGCGAATACAGAAGCGAATACGGTGAAAATAAGCGCATGGTATAGTTGGTAGAATTATCCATGAGCATATGCTGAACATATCTCGTGAGATTAAAATTATAATAAGCTACACTTCTTCCGCCATCTGTTCTGCTGCGCTTATATCCTCCGAAACTGGCATAATCTATTTGTCCAGGATAATAAAATGAACTGTTATCCGGATTGTATGCAACGGAAGGATTAAGGTCAAAATAAACGGGTTTATAATTCACGGCAGATGTAGTATCTCTCAGATCCAGGTAAAGGAAATTTGGTGCTGGGAAGATACTGTCTGTGATGAAATTATCCGGGATCTGCTGCATGAAGATCTCAGCCCTGTGAACGATCCTGTTGGTACGTTTGAAAACATCCAGGCTGTCTACTTTCAATAAAGCATAAGTGCCCGGAGTTGTTTGAAGGTAGATCTCACTGGCAGGTGTATTGATTGGATAAGCCGGGCGGTTACGGATCACATGATTTGCTGTAACTGTCGGAGTTCCCTGGGCCACACCATTCACGATCCTGAAAGAGGAATAAG
>JANNZE010000517.1:0-6430 GCA_031410455.1 Chitinophagaceae bacterium
TTTGAAGTAAAAGGAAAAACCACTTATAAAGATGAATTTGTAACCTCCGGTGGTATTGAATTACAGGACATCGAGGTAAATACAATGGAAAGCAAAAAATTTGCAGGTTTGTACTTTGCCGGCGAGGTGTTGAATATTGATGGCATTACAGGCGGATATAATTTCCAGAATGCCTGGACAACAGGTTTTATAGCAGCCACCGCCCTATCAAAAAAAATACAGCATCTTAATGATTGTTAAGGATAGTACGGAACAGACCCGTTGAGGATCTTATTCATTAACTTGCCTCCGCAAATGAAAATACTGGACAAATATATTTTATGGAAGTACCTCAGTACATTTTTCTTCTGCATTCTTTTGCTTACTACCATCGTTGTAGTAATTGATATCAGTGAACATACAGATGATTTTTCCAAAAGTGGGTTGTCTGCATGGCAGATCATGACGGATTATTATTTTGGTTTCATCCCGCGTATTGACGCCATGCTTTTTCCCTTATTCATTTTTATTTCCGTGATCTTCTTCACTTCCAAAATGGCCAGCCGTTCTGAAGTGATTGCAATACTCAGCAGCGGAACCAGTTACAATCGTTTCCTTCTTCCTTTTATGGTTGGAGGATTGATGATGTCTTTTGTATTGTGGCTCGGCTACCAGTATTTAGTGCCGAAGGCCAATCAGAAATGGGGCGATTTCGAAAAGAGATATGTGGATGTAAACTCCAATCTTACCAATAACTCCAATTCAAAATACCGTCAGAACATTTATTTTAAACTGGATTCGGAAACGTGGATGAGCATTAAAGGCTACGATACGGTTTCCAAATCGGGCAATACACTCGTTTTACAAAGGATCCGTGATCACCAGCTCGTATATAATCTGCGTGCCAGTGGCTTTACCTGGGATTCTGTAAAGGCAAAATGGAACCTCGTGAATGTTATGGAAAGGCAGTTCAATGCAAATAATGAGATCGTTTCATTGTATCCTGCAAAGCAGATCAGCTATAATTTCAAACCACTCGATCTGCGTAAAGACGATTACCTGAAAGACCAGATGGTAACATCTGAGCTCAATGAATATATTGCTAAAGAAAGAGTCCGGGGCTCGGAGAATATCAATTCCCTGTTAGTGGAAAAATACAACAGGGATGCGATACCATTTTCTGTGCTGGTGCTTACTATGATAGGAACGATGCTGGCGGCCAGGAAAATACGCGGCGGAAGCGGAGCTCATCTGGCACTCGGTGTCATCATCAGTGTATTGTACGTATTATTTTCCCGCTTATCTGTCGTGTTTGCAACCAAAGGAAGTTTTTATCCGTTACTTGCAGCATGGACGCCCAATATCATTTTCGGTTTATTAGCTTTTTACATTTATCGTAAGGCGCCTAAATAGCAGCGTATTATCTTAAACTTTATGGTAAATCTTTTGTTTAAAAAAAGTTGTAGCCGTAATTTTAAGCATTCGCTAAAACATTGATTTCAACATGGCTTATCAGCCAATAAAAATCCTTCAAAACAATGGGAATAATAAAAGACAGGTTTAAGATCAAAGCCGATCAGGTAGCAGCAGAAATAAAAGATCTTTTAAAAGAACACGGTGATAAAAAAATCGGTGAAGTAACGCTGGCGCAGGTGTTCCAGGGAATGCGTGGCATTACAGGCCTTGTAACGGAAACTTCATTGCTCGATTCACAGGAAGGTATTCGCTTCCGTGGTTTTTCGATCCCAGAGTTACAGGAAAAATTACCGAAAGCGCCCGGTGGTGCTGAACCTTTACCGGAAGGATTATTTTACCTGATGCTGGTAGGAAGTCTTCCTTCAGAAGAAGATGTACAACACCTTACCAGTGTTTGGCAGAGAAGAAGTCATGTTCCCAATCATGTATTTGCAACCATCGAAGCATTGCCGGTAAGCACACACCCGATGACGCAGTTTGTGGTTGCTATTATGAGCCTGCAAACTGAAAGTACATTTGCAAAACGTTATGCAAAAGGATTCAGCAAGAAAGATTACTGGGATGCAAGTTTTGATGATGCTATGGATCTTATTGCCCGACTCCCACGTATTGCCGCATATATTTATCGCCGTAAATACAGAAACGGAGAACATATTCAGCCAAACGGTCTTTTAGACTGGTCTGGTAATTTCGCCCACATGATGGGTTATGATGATGAAGGTTTTAAGGAACTGATGCGTTTATACATGACCATTCATGCTGATCATGAAGGCGGAAATGTATCTGCACATACAACACACCTGGTAGGTTCTGCTTTAAGTGATCCATACCTGAGTTTTGCTGCTGGTATGAATGGTCTTGCAGGTCCTTTACATGGTCTGGCTAACCAGGAGGTGATCAAATGGATCTTTGAATTGAGAGAACAAATCGGATCTGATGAACCTTCCAAAGAGCAGATCGAAGAATACGTAAAGAAAACTTTAAACGAAGGGAAAGTGGTTCCGGGTTATGGCCATGCAGTGTTGCGTAAAACAGATCCGCGTTTTACAGCCCAGATGGAATTTGGTAAGAAACACATGCCGGATGATCCATTGGTAAAGACAGTATGGAATATTTACGAAGCCGTTCCACCTATTTTACAATCCATAGCCAAGATCAAAAATCCATGGCCGAACGTAGATGCACACAGTGGTGCATTACTCGTTCATTATGGAATGGTGGAATATGAGTTCTATACGGTTTTGTTTGGTGTCTCCCGTGCATTGGGTGTACTGGCCAGCCTTTGCTGGGACAGAGCCCTGGGTTTCCCGCTGGAAAGACCAAAATCAATTACAACAGACCTGGTAAAGTTATGGCTCGAAGGAAAAGATGAGATCTGGGAATAATTCCTTTCATAAAATTAAAAATGCCTCTGTTTTCCAGGGGCATTTTTGTTAAGATAAATCAATGTCTTATTTCATCTTCATGAACATGCTGGTCATGAAGATCTTCATCTCCGTCAATGCTACCCGTTGAATGGTTGATGCGTTCTCTTTCTGCTGCTGACTGATCATGTTCGCTGCCGGTTTTCTTTCCGGCTTTTTTGCTTTCTTCCATATGATGCTGCATATTTTTTGCAACAGCTGTGTCAGGTAAAAATGCGCCCATCATTCCCTGTAACTTATTTTTGATGCCCGGAATTACACGGTCTGTTCCATGCATCATTCCTTCATATCCGGCTTTCGCCACTTCTTCCGGCGTATATAAGGTGGTTTCATTGTATTCATAACTGTTTTCTGCTTCTGCCTTATGAAAGAAATCGGTATCCGTTGCACCGGGATGCAATGCGGTTAAGGTTACGCCCGAATCTTTTACTTCCTGTATCAATGCTTCTGTAAAGGCCCAGACAAACGATTTTGTTGCGCCGTAAACTGACATATAAGGTGCCGGTGTTTTAGACAGCGAAGAAGCAACATTCAATATTTTACCGGAACCTTTCTTCACCATATCTTTCAGATAATATTTTGTAAGACTGATGAGACTGATCACATTCAGGTGAATGATATCAATCTCGCGATCAAGATCTGTTTCAATGAATTGTCCCCAGTATCCCTGGCCGGCATCATTAATGAGAATCTCAATGTGTTGGTTCAGGTTGCTGAAATGATCATAAATTTTTCTGGCGGCTCCCGGGATCATAAGGTCTACCGAAAGTATCTCCACTTTTACATTAAATTCTTTCTGCAATTCAGAAGAAACATTCTGTAATGTATCATACGACCTTGCTACCAGTATCAGATCATATCCGTCTTTAGCACAGCATCGGGCCAGTTCATAACCTATGCCGCTTGTGCCTCCGGTAATAAGCGCATATCCTTTAATTGTATTTTTCATAGTTTTATTTTTCATGTATGTTGCAACATACCTGCCACATAAAAATTTACAGCATAATAAATTAACTGCTCTGAATTTTAAAAAACTGATTTGGATATTTATTCTTTCGGAAAAAAATCACCGGGTCTACCAGAAGAGAATTGTAGAACGTAATCTACGTACTCCTGATTATTTTTTACTGGCCCTCCATAAACGATCGTTAATGGTTTTGCCTAAGCCAACATCAGGAAACTCTTCTGTAACAATCAGATCAGCCTGTATTTTATCGAGTCGGTGTAATGCAGCATATAAATTTTTGCCGGCTTCTTTCAGATCTGCCTTTTCAGAAAGAATTTCCTGATGAAAGATGCATTGGTCGTTCAACATTTTTTTGTGTAAGGATAACAATGCTATTTTTCTGTGAGAATGTTTGTTAAGAAATTCTTCTAAATTATCAGTAACATAAAGCGGAGTGGAAGGAGAGTAATGTTTACTCAGCATACCAGGTGCATCCGGAGATGTTTCATTCCTCAGATGTTGTTGCAACTTCCCGGAAACGTTTTCAATGTCTTCTATGCTGATGCTGCCTTTTCTGTATATCATCGGCACGTTTTTATTGAAACCTACTATCGTGGATTCTATACCTTTTTCACAAACACCACCATCCAGGATGCACGGAATCTGAGAATGAAAGTATTCAGAAACATGCTGAGCGCAGGTGGGGCTGATACTTCCGAATGGATTGGCGCTGGGTGCTGCAAGCGGATAATCAAGCACTGATAAAAGAGATTGTGCCAGAGGATGACCGGGTAATCTTACAGCTACCGTATCTTTTTGGGCCGTGATGCTGTAAGGAACAGAATGATGTTTTTTCAGGATAAGCGTAAGTGGTCCCGGCCAGAAAATATTGGCCAGTTCATAAGCCTGGTCGGGAATATCCGAAGCAATTTTATACAATTCAGTGATATTCCCAATGTGAATGATCAAAGGATTAAAGGAAGGCCGTTGTTTTACAGAAAATATTTTTTGTATGGCTGACTCGTTATAAATGTTCCCGGCCAATCCATACACAGTCTCAGTGGGAAATCCAACGACCTCTCCTTTATCCAGATAATCTTTTGCAACATATATGTCTGTGATGATAGCTGACATCACTGTTTATTCTCGTCTGTAATTGTTATGGTAACGGTACTGTTTATAGAGAAATGAAGTCCCCTCTCATTGGCCTGATTCAAAAATTCCAGAAGTTCCTTATGCGCATTTTTCAGTGTACTGATTCTTGATTCTGCTCTTGTTACATCTCCATTCGTTCTTTCCTGTATCGCAAATTTTTCCATCTGGTGATATCCTATCTTACTGTTGATAAGATTGAACAGTACTTTTCCCGCTTCTGGAGGTGTGAAATTACCTTCTATCAGTTTAAACGTAAATGCTTCTTTCATTTTAAACAGTTAATGAAATATTACTTTCGATATTTATGAATTTATTTTCTGACGTCATTGCGTATCTTAATTCATACAGGTCTTTCTGTAATTGTTTGATCCGGGTCTCCCGCATTTTTATATCTTCTTCCGAGCTGGCGTTATTGATCTTGTTTTCATGAAACCGGATCTTCACGTGAATGAGCTGTGTGATCATTTCGATGGCCTCAGCTGCATCAAACTGTCCTTTTATTAATTGAATATTCATAGATGTATTATTGTCCTTGTCCCAGTGAAAATGCTGCTTTACCATCAAATGCATATAAGTTTTCAGTTTTGATGGTATCTATGTCCAGTGTTTCTGCTTCTGAAAGCAGTTGTGCGATCCTGGATTTACTTAGCAGAGAACCTTCTTCCGGTTTAAAGCGACAGCGCCAGTGATCGGTACAAAATGTTTCTTCAAATCCATCAGGCCATACTTTGATTCCACGATTGGTGATCATACTTAATTTAATATCAGCTTTATTCAGTTTCCCAATCATGTCTGCCAGTGTTGCCGGATCCGATCCCTGCCACTGTACAAATACATCAACTCCTACCAGTTCTTTTTTAGCCGGGTTTTTTCTTATATAAGCCGGTAATGTAAGCGCACCACCATTTTTATAATTAACTGATTTCAGCTTTGAAGGGGTTTGTCCTAAATTTCTGATCACGGCTTCCGCAAATTCTTTGGTGCCTACGCGTTCTTTACTTACACCTTCCTTGAATATGTCATACGTATGAATTCCATCTTCAATTGTTTTCAGCCATGCATTCTGAACTTTTTCTGCAACAGCAGTTTGCCCGATATGGTTCAGCATTAATATGGCACCCTGTAACAGCCCTGATGGATTGGCTTTGTTTTGTGCTGCAATACGCGGAGCAGAACCATGAATCGCTTCGAACATAGCACATTTCTCTCCTATGTTGGCAGATCCTGCAAGACCTACAGATCCGGCAATTTGTGCAGCCACATCAGAAAGTACATCACCATATAAGTTCGGCATTACGATCACGTCGAAAAGTTCCGGTGTATCAGCCATTTTCGCAGTGCAGAGCGGACTTCAGGCACTTTTTATACAAATCTCTTCTCAAACAACGTCATGGCACGGGCGTTGCAATGTCTTGTTCAGGTATTTACCTTCAACCCCTTGAGAGGACAC
>JANNZE010000518.1:0-7534 GCA_031410455.1 Chitinophagaceae bacterium
CATCACGGCAAATTGCATAGCAGCCGCATGCTGCACCTGCCGCCTTCTGTAAATGGTGAAAAGGGAAAAAAGTGAGAGCGAAAAAACTGCACCGGATCCCCATAACAGATAATTTTTCTTCTGTATATCTGATTCCTGAAGTTGTAATTGCTGTTCTTTTTTTTCTGACTGGTATTTTGCATTCAGTTCTTCGATCTGCTTCAGTTTACCTTCGCTCATGATCGAATCTTTCAGTGTTGTATAATTCCTGTAATAATAAAAGGCTTTAATGTGATCCCCCATTTGTTCAGCAACCGCGGATAAATTTTTCAGATTTGTCATCTCCAGTTCCAGGTAATTCATTTTTACAGCAAAACGGTTACTGGCTTCAAATTGTGTGATGGCTTTTGTGTATTGTTTGCTGTCCAGGTAAAATATTCCGAGGTCTGTATGTGAAAGCGACAGCGTAAAAGTGTCTTTTAAATTTTCTCTGTAAGCAAGAGATCGTAGTAAAAATTTTTCGGCATCTGCATATTTTTTCTCCAGTACATACACACCTCCTATAAAACTCAGGCTGTATGCCACACAAACACTGTCATTTTTTCTTTCGCAGATATTCATGCAACGGGTGTACCTGTTGATTGCTTCCTTGTAGTTGCCTTTGTATTCGAATACTACTCCTGATTCATTGAGGATGGTTGACATTCCACCTTCATCATTCAGGTCTTCATAAATCTGGTATGCTTCATCATAGCTCTGTAATGCCCGGTCAAGATCTTTTGTTTTACGATACAATTTTCCAAGCTCATTCAATACGGAAGCACGCCCGGAAGCACTGTTAGCGGTCTTCATATCATCCAGTGCCTTGTAATAATACCAGGCCGCACTGTCATAGCTTCCTTTGAAATACAATCCAAGGCCGTGCAGTTTTTTAAATTCTCCAATACTTTTATAGTCATTCAGGGTGGAGGCAAGATCTATTCCTTCATAAGTTAATTGGATACAGGAGTCAAAATTTCTGGTAACATTAAAATCGGCGAGTTGTAATAATACCTTTACTTTTTCTTTTGCACTGGAAGATTTTACCATTCTTTTTAAACTGTCAACCCGTGCAGTCTGAGCCTGTGTAAATTCCTTTATAAACAGAAGAAAAATCAACGGTATGATTGTAAAATATCTCATCAGAAACCCAGTACATCTTTCATGGTAAATATTCCTTTTTTATGTACCAGAAAGTTCGCTGCGGCAATGGCTCCTGATGCGAATCCTGTTCTGTTGTGAGCTGTATGTATGATTTCAATGTCATCCACATCAGAATTATATTTTACATGATGTGTGCCCGGTGCAGGATCAATTCGTTTACTATGGATCGTTATTTTATCAGCTTCTTCTTTTTCTAAGACCCAGCCATGCATATTTTTATTGGATGTTATGATCTGCTCAGCCAACGTGATAGCGGTGCCGCTCGGACTGTCTTTTTTTTGTGTATGATGTATTTCTTCTATTTCCGGTTTGTAGGAGGGAAAGCGTTGCATCATCTTTGACAATGCTTCATTGATGGCAAAAAATATATTCACGCCAATGCTGAAATTACTGGCATATAAAAACGCACCGTTCAAAGCAAGGCATTTTTCTTTTACAAAGTCATATTGATCCAGCCATGCAGTTGTTCCGCTGATGGTAGGAATGCCGGCTTCCAGGCATTGTATAATATTATTCACCGCTGTTTCAGGAGTGCTGAATTCTATAGCAATATCACATTGCTTCAAATTTTCTGTTGTAAATGATGCTGCGTTTTTCGAATCGATTTTTAATACGATCTGATGTCCCTGTTGCAGGGCTGTTTCCTCAATGGCTCTGCCCATTTTTCCATAACCTATCAATGCTATTCTCATAGGATGTTAAGATAGCTAAAATCAAATAAGTGAAGAGATTATTTTACAGATAACACCAGGCTGATTCCTGTTGTTCTGGCCATTTCGCTGCTGCCGGCTTTAATGTGGAAGGAGAGATCATCACTCACATCAAAGTTTTTAAGGTGTGCATCAACTGCTGCGTCCACCACATTCAATCCCCAGAAAACAATAAATACCAATGCAGCATAATCAATGTTCTGGCGAACCTGGTCCCTGAAAGTTTTAATTCTTCCCGGATTATCTTTTACAGTGAAGTAAGGTTGTTTAATGAGGTAATCATTGGTCACATCATTGTCTGTTGCAAGTTTATATGCATCTCTTGCATCTCTGAACTGTTTCAGGTTTCGGAAAAAAATATAACCGGTAGTTCCCAGTGCAGCATACACTACCGGAACTTTCCAGTAACTTTTATTGGTGACCTGTCCCCAGCCCGGAAGTATGGCTGACCGCCTGATAGCTACAGCAGGTTTAACCGGCAGAATTTCTTTCCTGGAAATGGGCTTTGCTCCATTGATCGCCTTCGCCGTTGTGTCCAGAACAAGGGTTGGTTGCTGTGCAAATGCAGCACAAGAAAAAATGGTCAGTATGATGAGTAAAACCGGTTTCAAAATCTAACTTACTTTGATATTCATTTTGTCAAGCAAAGCATTTAATTCTTCCAGGGAATAATATTCAAACTGGATAGAACCCTGTCCGCTTTTATTGTGACTCAGTCTCACTTTAGTGCCAAATGAAGAAGCGATATTATCTTCGATCTTTTTAAATGCCGGCGGTAAACTTGTTTTTGTATCTGATTTGGGAACAGCAGGTGTGTACATTTTCCTAACAAGATCTTCTGTTTGTCTTACAGATAAGCCGCGGTTCTTTATTTCAGAAAAAATATACAGTTGTTTATCTACTACATCTACATTGATGAGTGCACGGGCATGTCCCATGGAGATCACATTGTTTCTTACTGCTACCTGGATATCCGGCGGTAATTTTAAGAGGCGGATGTAATTTGTAACCGTAGTTCTTTCTTTACCCATTCTTTCAGCCACCTGCTCCTGCGTATAATCCAGGTCGTCCATCAGTCTTTTATAACTGAGAGCGATCTCAATGGCGTTCAGATTTTCTCTCTGTAAGTTTTCCAGCAAAGCCAGTTCCAGGATGGTACTGTCTTTCATCTCTCTTACAAAAACCGGAACTTCTTTTAAGCCTGCAATCTTTGATGCCCGCAATCTTCTTTCACCGGCAATCAGTTTATATTTTCCATTGGGAAGAGGGGAAACGGTGAGCGGTTGTATGATATTGTGCATCTTGATGGAAGCCGCCAGTTCACTCAATGCGGTTTCATCAAAATCTTTTCGTGGCTGATCAGGATTGGTAACAATATCTTCAATGGAAATACGGGTTGATGTAGTATTCTTTTCAACTACTTCCTGTTTTAATTGTCCGGATGTTGTTTTAAGGTCTGCGTCTATATTTTGCAATAAGCTGCGGATACCTTTGCCTAGTGCATCTTTTTTATTGGGAGAATTCATGTTTGTAAATTAAAGGCTGAAAAAAGAAACAGGTAAATTATTCCAGAATTTTATCAGCCTGGTCAATTTTAGTAAGATTGTTTTTTTGTAAAATCTCCTTGGCAAGGTTCAGGTAGTTCACTGCGCCTTTGCTGTCGGAATCATATAAGATCACCGGCTTGCCGAAACTTGGCGCTTCGCTTAACCTGGTATTGCGGTGAATGATGCTGTTGAAAACCATATCCTCAAAATGTTTTCTTACTTCACTCACCACCTGGTTACAGAGGCGCAGACGGCCGTCATACATGGTCATCAGGATACCTTCAATTTTAAGTTGGGTGTTCAGCCGGTTCTGAACTATTTTAACGGTATTGAGTAATTTACCCAATCCTTCCAGTGCGAAAAATTCTGTTTGAACCGGAACAACCACACTGTCTGCGGCAGTAAGTGCATTAACAGTAATCAGTCCTAAAGAAGGAGAGCAATCGATCACTATAAAATCATAATCATCCCTTACAGGCTCCAGTATCTGTTTAAGAACACTTTCGCGGTTAGGATGGTTAATCATTTCAATTTCTGCTCCTACGAGGTCAATATGGCTGGGAATCAGATCCAGGTAGGGCACTTCGGTTTTCAGAATAACATCAGCTGCCGTGGCTTCATTCACCATACAGTCGTATAAACTCCGGGTAACATTGTGCAGGTCAAACCCAACGCCGGTAGTGCTATTGGCCTGAGGGTCAGCATCCACCAAAAGCGTACGGTATTCTAAAATGGCGAAACTGGCAGCCAGGTTAATTGCTGTTGTTGTTTTTCCTACACCACCTTTCTGATTCGCGATCCCAATAATTCTTGCCATTCTA
Source organism: Chitinophagaceae bacterium (assembly GCA_031410455.1). Taxonomy (GTDB): domain Bacteria; phylum Bacteroidota; class Bacteroidia; order Chitinophagales; family Chitinophagaceae; genus Ferruginibacter. The sequence continues at coordinate 4,261 of JANNZE010000518.1, forward strand.
ACTGTATGATTTTATATAGACCTTGTTCCGGTTTTTCCGTGAAATATCCTGAAATATCTCCAGCTCTTTCGTGAACTATTAATAAAAACCCAAAAGTATCGTTTTGTACGCCGATAACCTATCAGGCTGAATCATTTCTGAAACTTTTACAACAACTTACCAGTTTAGGCAGGTGCCATCTTGGCAAAAGTACTAATTCGGTATAAAATTGGAAAACAAAGTGCTTTCTTACTTGTAATAGTTACAAATAATTTACATGATCACGATCATTTCAGGAACCAACAGAAAAGACAATGTTACAAGCAAAGTGGCAGCAGAATACCAGAGAATATTAAAAGAAAAGCAGGTGGATGCTGAGGTGTTATACCTGGATGAAGTGAATATTACGGAAAGGAATGATGTATTTGCAAAGGTTGAAAAGGAATTTCTGATTCCTTCAGAAAAATTCATCATCATCAGTCCCGAATACAATGGTTCTTATCCCGGAATTTTAAAACTGATGATCGATAACAGTGATATTGCCAAATGCTGGTGGCATAAAAAAGTGTTACTCACGGGAGTGTCCACAGGAAGAGCAGGCAATCTCAGGGGAATGGAGCACCTTACCGGATCACTGCTGCACATGAAAATGCTGGTGCATCCCAACCGCTTACCCATCAGTGTGATCAATACTTTGATGAATGATCATAGATTTACAGATGCAAATGCTCTGAAAGCCATCGATCAACAGCTCGAGGAATTTTTAAATTTTTAGTCCCGACCCATTATGCGTTCACCTTTAGGCGTATTTATTTTTACAGCAATGATGTTATTGCTGGATACGTATATTTTCCAGGCAGTTAAAACAGTTGTAGCAAGCAGTTCTCCCCGAACCCGTATGATTGTATATAGCATGTACTGGTCAGTCACCATTCTGGCTATTATAGGTTTTTTCCTTTTCGTATTTACTGAACAGCATTTACTGGGTAAAAAATTCAGGACCTATTTATTTGCCACCATCATTGGGTTGTTTCTTGCCAAAATGGTAATGCTGATATTTTTAGTGGCAGATGATCTGCGCCGCGGTATACAATGGCTGGCAGGAAAAACATTTTTTGAAAAAACGGAAGGAGAGAAAATGGCTGTTGAAGGTATCAGCCGTTCTGTTTTTCTCAGCTGGCTGGGCATTGCCGCAGGAACCACATTATTTGGCAGTTTGTTGTACGGATTTTCCAATAAATACCGCTATCATCTTAAAAAAGTAAAACTCAGTTTTGGCGATCTTCCGCCATCTTTTAAAAATTTAAAGGTCATTCACATAAGTGATATTCACAGCGGAAGTTTCATGGATAAAAAAGCAGTGATGCATGGTGTACAGATGATCCTGGATGCAAAGCCTGACATCATATTATTTACCGGAGACCTCGTAAATGACCGTGCATCTGAAATGGAAAATTATATGGATGTGTTCCGGCAATTAAAAGCGCCGCTGGGTGTTTATTCAACGCTTGGAAATCATGATTATGGTGATTATGTGCAGTGGCCAATTGATGGACTTTCAAAGGAGCAAAATCTTGAAAATCTTAAAAAAGTGCATGCAGACCTTGGCTGGCAATTACTGATGAATGAACATGTGGCTATCGAAAAGGACGGACATCATATCGCATTATTGGGAATTGAAAACTGGAGTGCGAAAGGAAATTTTCCGAAGTATGGTAAAATGCAGGAAGCATATGCAGGTACTGAAAAATATCCTTTCAAAATTCTGATGAGTCACGACCCAAGTCATTGGGAGGCTGAAGTGCAAAAGAAATACAACGATGTTCACCTGATGTTAAGCGGACATACACATGGCATGCAATTCGGTGTTGAAATTCCGGGATTGAAATGGAGCCCTGTTCAGTATATGTACAAACAGTGGGCTGGTTTGTATGAAAATGGACATCAGAAATTATATGTGAACAGGGGCTTTGGATTTATCGGTTATCCGGGGAGAGTGGGAATTTTACCGGAGATAACGTTGATTGAGCTGGTGTAAGGTTATTATAAATTTTAAATGTTGAATTTTAAATTGAAATTCAATGACCTGATTTTCATTAGAATTTAAAGTTCTATTATTAAATCGGTGTCAACCATTTTTTAATATGAAATAAAAAGATCAGGATCATCTAAGATGATCCTGATCTTCCATTTAAAATTTATAATTTAAAATAGCCTTAATATCGCTTACGCTCTATGGGTTTTCTTGTTCTTGTTCTGTCGCCACCTGCAACGCTGCCGCGACTTTCACGACCACCTTCATCATTTGGTCTTTTAAAACCGCCATCGGCTTCATTCATCCTCACCGTGCGATTGTTATAGCGTTTACCATCTAATGCTTTGATCATTTTTCCTGCTTCCGCTTTATCAATTTCCACCCAGGTATTCATATCACGTATATCAATTTTTCCCAGCACTTCTTTTTTAAGATTGCTCTCATCAAGAATGAACTGCAGGAAACTTGCTTTGTAAAAACCATCTTTTATACCAAGATTGATGAACAATCTTGTATAGCCATTGTCTCTTCTTTCGAAAGTGCGTTCACGTCTGCTTCCATCACCGCTTTCACGGTCTATGCGTGGGCCGCGTGCATCTGTTTTTGCATTAAGGTCCTCAGCATTTTCATAATAACGAAGGAAATGATCAAATTCTAATGCAGCCACTCTCTGCAATACTTCTTCTTTAGATACGCTTTCAAATTTTTTCATCAGATCCGGCAAATACGTTTCATAATCGCCATGGCTGATATCCGTATCAATTAATTTATCCATGAAATGAAAGAACTGTTTTCTGCAAACATCTTTTCCGCTTGGAATATCCAGTTTATGAAATTGTGCATTCGTCATTTTTTCCAGCTGACGAATTTTGAATGTTTCTCTTGTATGACAGATGCTGATACAGATACCGGTTTTACCTGCTCGTGCTGTTCTTCCGCTTCTGTGCGTATATACTTCTATATCATCCGGTAATTCGTAATTGATAACATGCGTGATGCCTTCTACGTCAATACCCCGTGCGGCAACATCGGTCGCAATCAGTAATTGTAAAGCTTTGGAACGGAAACGGCCCATTACTTTATCGCGTTGCTGCTGAGTAAGATCCCCATGTAATGCTTCAATTTCATAACCCGCTTTAGATAAGCGCTCACTCATATCCTGTGCATCTGCTTTGGTACGGGTGAAAATGATACCATACATGCCCGGGTTAAAATCTATCAGACGCTTTAAGGTTTCATAACGCTGATGCGCTGGTGAAA
>JANNZE010000519.1:0-7451 GCA_031410455.1 Chitinophagaceae bacterium
CAAAATACCTTACGCAACAAATGGGATCCACCGGCGCACAGGCTTATCTGGGAGAGCTGACGTATAATCTTACAGAAATTCCTGGTGTACATTATATAGATCTTCAATTTGCAGAAGGGGATCATGCCAATCCCGGTACTTATTCCCGAACGGATTTCAGTCATTTTGAAAAATAAACAGTCATTTGAAAACGAGGTGGACGGATTATTTTAAGAGGAATAAATATGAACTGGCACTTTTGTCCGGCATCTTCCTGTGCTTAATTAGTTATTTCGTCAATCCGTTGGGGTTGAATCAGAAAGCAAATCTCGTTTTATCTGTTTCACTGCTGATGATATGCTGGTGGGTGCTGGAAGCATTACCACTTGCTGTTGTAGCCCTGGTGCCCATCGTATTATTTCCTTTACTCAATATAGCACCCTTAAAAACGGTATGCAACAGTTATGCAGACTCTATTATATTTCTTTTCATGGGAGGTTTCTTCCTGGGTATTGCGGTGGAAAAATGGAATCTGCACAGAAGAATTGCATTAAATATCATTAATATCACGGGTACAAATGGTAACAGGATCATACTTGGGTTCATTTTATCAACCGGTTTTCTGAGTCTTTGGTTAAGCAATACGGCAACCACTATGATGATGTTTCCCATTGCCATGTCAGTAATACATGTGATAGGCAAAAACATAGAGCCGGAGGGAAATATGAAACATTTTTCTTTGGTAATGATGTTATCCATCGCCTATTCTTCCAATTTCGCATTAGGAACGATCATCGGAACGCCACCGAATGTTGCATACATTAATTATATCCAGGATAAATTCAATTATACAGTAGGTTTTACCGACTGGATGATCGTTTTTATGCCGCTGACGATCATTTTATTATTTGTGTTGTACTGGGTGATGGTGAAGGTTTTATATCCTAATAAGATCAAACACAGTGAAGCAGGAAAGCTGTATATCAAAACCGAGCTGCAGAAATTAGGAAAACTAAGCACACCTGAAATTCGTGTACTGGTTATTTTTACGTCAACTGTATTTCTGTGGATCACTAAAGATATCATCAACAGCTTACAAAAGATGGTAGTGCTGGATGATTCAGTTATAGCAATGATGGGAGCCATCACTTTATTCATGATCTCTACCGGAGAGAAACAGGATGTAAAATCAGGAGCAAAGAGATTACTGGTTTGGGAAGATACCACCAAAATGGCCTGGGGAATTCTGATCTTGTTCGGAGGTGGAATTGCACTGGCAAAGGCATTGGAAGACGCTAAGCTGATGGATCAGTTGGGTGCTTACATAGCAGGTTATTCCACAGGAAATGTGTTCCTGATGATTTTGATCGTAACAACTGTTTCTATATTTCTGAGTGAAGTTATGAGCAATGTTGCGCAGGTGATTGTAATGGCTCCGGTAATAACATCAGTTGCAATAGCATTAAAGATCGATCCGCTTTTGTTGGGAATTCCGATGACATTAGGTGCAAGTTGTGCAGGCATGTTACCGATGGGAACACCTCCTAATGCAATCGTGTTCGCCAGTGGACATATCAGGATCAGAGAAATGATCAAAACTGGTTTTGTAATGAACATAGTTTGTGTATTGCTGATCACAATATTCTGCTGGTTGATTCAGCCTATGATCATGCACATTTAACAGGCGATCACAATTTCCGGAAATTCATTTTTTTCTGATGCCCATTTGTACAAAAGGTCACTGTTGAGCGGTTCATAAATATCTTTTTTCATGGGGTCTACTGGCAGTTCCACACAAGGTACCAGCACCAGGCAATGCGGATCAACATAATCGTAATGTTTATCTATTGTAAGACCTTTTACCAGCACATATTTAAATCCGTTTTTTTGTAAAAGGTCCAGCGCCTTCACGTTGAATGCTGTAGTACTGCCTTTGTTTTCCATCAATCCTTTTCTCATACTATTTTATTTGTATCTATAACATTTTTAATAAAAATTAGTTTGTACGGCATCCATTTTATTTAATAAATGTTATGTTGTTTAATCTTCTTTGTTTATTTAAAAAAATCATTGATAATGACCGTTCTTTCTTTACTGCAACCATGGGCTTCCCTGGTTGTAATGGGACATAAAACCATTGAAACAAGATCCTGGGCTACAGCCTATCGCGGCCCATTGCTGATACATGCCAGCAAAGGAACATCGGGAATGATATTTTGTGACCAGCCTGTTTTTAAAAAGTATCTTGAAAATATTGAGTTGCCTTTCGGATCCATAATAGGAGAAGTAACGCTGGAAAGTATCGTTCAGATAACTGATCTTGCGATGAACGATGATATGATCGGTCAGCTGACACTGGAGGAAAAAATATTCGGGGATTATACTACAGGACGGTACGCCTGGATGTTGAAAAATGCCATTCCACTTACACAACCGGTTCCGGCAAGAGGATTGCCTGGTTTATGGCAATTTCATTTTCAATAAACGATGGTATGGTGGTAAACAGTTCGCTTAAAAGATTCTTCTGAAGTTTTTTTTAGTGTGATCATAGAAACTATGATCTCAAAAATACCTGCGAAGAAATGTATCTTCCATGTCTGTTCGGAAAACCCCAGCAGCCATGGCGAGCCGGCCAGTAAAATACCATTGATGGTGTCCATCAACAAATGAACAGGCATGGATATCTTCCTGGAAAGCCCGAGTTCATAATTTGTAAATAAGCTGTAGAGAATTGCTCCCAGTCCCAAAACGATAAATATCCAGTAGGCTGCTGAATCTTTTTTAAGATCTATGATCCATGGCATCGCTATTAAAATAATTCCTGTGATATAATCAAGAACCCCATGTATTTTAGTTGGAAGAAAACGCATATAAGTTTTAATATTGTTCATATTATATGCCAATAAATATAAATGCCTGATTAACGCAGGCTCATCAATTAATGATATCATCCAAATACCTGTATAATTGAAGCAGAAACAAAATGATGTACATTTATTAAAAACTCATTAATAAGTTTTATGATTCTCATTGTGGATGATAATCCTGAAAATATTTTTTCACTCAGGAAAATTCTGGAAATAAATGGTTTTGAAGTAGACACAGCACTGTCTGGCGATGAAGCATTGAAAAAAGTTTTGCGCATTAATTATCACCTGATTATACTGGATGTACAAATGCCTGGAATGGACGGCTTTGAAGTAGCGGATGCTATAACCGGTATCAACAAAACAAAAGATATCCCCATACTTTTTTTATCTGCAGTTAATACACATAAAAAATTTGTAGCACGGGGTTATCAATCGGGTGCAATAGATTACTTAACCAAACCATTTGATTCGGATATTCTTATCCTTAAAGTAAAAACCTTCTACAGGTTATACCAGCAAACACTGGAACTTAAGCGGGCACAACATTTACTGGAAGCGGAGATAGAAATCCGCAAAAAAACAGAGCGGTCTTTAAAAGAAACAGTGGAAGAATTACATTCTACACTGGAAAGTTTACCGCAAATCGCATTTTCTGCCGACCCGGATGGTAATCTTGAATTTGTAAACGGGAAATGGTTTGAATATTCCGAAGATCCAACACATTTTCCAAAGGCTATCAGCGGCACACCTGATATTGAGGCACTTTGGCAGCAAACGCTTACAAAAGGCAGTCAGCTCATCGCGGAAATATATATTCAATCTTTCAGTAAATCTTATCCTGAATATTTTTTACTGAATGTGATTCCGGTTTCTGTAAAAGGAGTGATCCGAAAATGGGTGGGAACTTTTACTAATATCCATGAGCAAAAGATGCTGAATGATGTTTTGGAAAATAAAGTTTCAGAACGTACGCTGGAACTTGAGACGATAAATGATAAACTGGAACTCAGTAATAATGATTTGCAGCAATTCGCATCTGTTGCTTCTCATGATCTGAAAGAACCACTTCGTAAAATTCAATTTTTCAGTAGCAGTATTTTAGATAAATTTCCTGTTGATCCAAAAATGCAATTTTATCTGGATAAGATAAATGTGTCATCCACAAGAATGAGCAGATTGATAGATGACCTCTTGAATTTTTCAAAACTTTCAGAAAACTTTAAGTTTGAAAAGGTTGACCTGAATATTATTGTCAAAGATGTATTATGCGATCTCGAATTGATGATAACTGAATTAGATGCAACCATTGAGGTATCGCAAATGCCCGTAATTGACTCTATCCCCGGATTAATGCGGCAATTGTTTCAGAATATTTTAAGTAATTCCTTAAAATTTACTGTTAAAGGTGTGAAACCTGTTATTGTTCTGAATATGGAACATTCGGATAATGAAAACCTATGCTTCATTTCCATAACTGATAATGGTATTGGTTTTGAACAGCATTATGAAGACAGGATCTTCAACCTGTTTCAACGCCTGCATCCCAAAGAATTATATGAAGGAACGGGCATCGGTCTCACCATTGTAAAGAAGATTGTTGAGAAACATCATGGAACCATCCACGCATTGAGTGCTCCGGGATCAGGATCAAAATTCAGCGTGCAACTTCCGATTCACCAAAGTAATCAAACAATCTAAAATCCATTAAATGCCTTCTACGTTTAAAAGAAATTTAATCATAGGATTCAGTGTTTCCTTGTTTTTATTAGCAGCAAGTTCCATCTCATCTTATGTTAGTATTAATAACTTATTGAAAACAGCGAACCTTGTTAATAAAACCAACGGTGTTTTAAGTCAGTTGGAAAATTCTTTAACCTTATTGGTGGATTGTGAAACAGGCCAGAGGGGATTTTTATTAACGAAAAATGAAGCGTTTTTAGAACCGTATAACATCAGTAAAAAAAGAATACCTGTGTTACTGGATAGCATCTACAGTCATATTAGTACTAATGAATCCCAGATCTCAGATGCCAACTTATTAATTATCATCGCCAATAAAAGATTAAAGGTTCTTGACCGTCTTATCAACTTAAAACGATACGATAGAATCATCTCACCGGATGATTTGTTGCTGAGTAAAAATTATATGGATGAAGCCCGCCAGGTAGTTACAAGAATGAAAAACAGGGAATTGATTATACTTAAAGAAAGAACAACTAAGCTGAACGATTTTGCAGCTTCAACACCTTTGTTGATTATAGTGGCAGGGTTGCTGGCGCTGTTGGTAATTGTCGTTTTATTTTATAGGGTGAATACAGATTTCTCGACACGGATTGAACTGCAAAAAGAATTACAGTGCAAAGATGAAGAAACCCAAAAACGGATTCATTTCATAGAAAATATTGCCAAAGAAGTTTCGGGTGGAAATTATTCTTCCAGGATCGATGATATAACTTCAGATGTTCTCGGGTCGCTGGGAAATTCAATGAATAAAATGGCAGAATCGCTGCAGGAATCTTTTCATAAGTTATCACAAAATGAATGGATGCAAACAGGCCTGGCACAATTAAATGCTGTTTTACTGGGCGATAAAAATGAAAAAGAAATTGCAGGCAGGCTGTTAGAGTTGCTGATCAATTATACCAAATCTGCAGCAGGAACATTTTATGTAACAGTAGGTGATCACCTTGAATGGCTAAGTAGTTATGCAGTTGACGATAACTTAATACCCAAGTTCATAAACAAAGATGAGTCAGTTGCAGGGAAAGTATTATCCGCCAATAAAATTATCAGTGTAAAAGACATTACGCAAAAACACTTCCTGGTCTCTTTTACTATGGGAAAAGTTTCTCCCACAGAAATCATCACTATTCCGGTTACCCATAATAATAAAGTATTAGCGGTGGTGGAACTGGCGGCACTGCACAATTATTCTGACGAGGAGATCAATTATCTGAAAGAAGCATCAGGCATCTTTGCTGTATATCTGAATTTGTCTCAAAACCGAAGTAAAGTGCAATTGTTGCTTTCTGAAACACAAATACAGGCAACGGAATTACAAAAACAACACAATGAGCTGGAAAATATTAATAATGAACTGGAAGCTCAAACGCAGAAGTTGCAGGCTTCAGAAGAGGAGTTAAGGGTTCAGCAGGAAGAACTTATTCAAACTAATCAGGAAATGGAAGAACGTTCCCGATTGCTGGAAGAAAAAAATCAGTTAATCGTAGAAAGAAATATAGAAATTCAACGGAAATCAGAAGAGCTGGAACAAAGTACTAAATACAAATCGGAATTTCTCGCAAATATGTCGCATGAATTGCGTACGCCTCTTAATTCTGTATTATTATTATCTAAACTGTTGTCGGAAAACGCAGATAAAAATTTATCTCACGAGCAGGTAGAATATGCCCATGTAATACAGACGTCTGGCATTGGATTACTTACCCTCATAGATGAGATCCTCGATCTGTCTATGATTGAAGCGGGAAAAATGGAAATTCAATGGCATACAGTTTCTTTGAGTGAAATTAAAAATGATATGCTTTCTTTGTTCACTCCTGTGGCCAAAGAAAAAAATCTTTCATTTATCGTGGAATCAGATGAAGGCATACCCGGAACATTAACTACAGATAAATTACGGCTCGAGCAGATTCTCAAAAATTTATTAAGCAATGCTTTTAAGTTTACTGCAACAGGCAATGTAACCATGAAAATTAATTTTGATGCTTCCACATCCATGTTTCATTTTGCTGTTTCTGATACAGGTATTGGACTGGAAGAAAATAAACTGGATCTGATATTTGAAGCATTCCAGCAGGCAGATGGATCTACCCGCCGTAAATATGGCGGCACAGGTCTTGGACTTTCCATCAGCAGAAACCTTGCAAACCTGTTAGGTGGATTTATACTTGTAAAAAGCGAGGTAAACAAAGGAAGCGAATTTATAATATCGGTTCCTTTGGAACATACTATAAAGAAAGATAAAGGCTGGGCAGTTCCTCAAATAATCTCATCGCCCGGGGAGCCAGTCAATGCACGGCTGATCGTAAATAAAATTCCAGAGAATATCCCGGACGACAGAAACAATATAGAACCCGGTGATAAATTTTTGCTCATTATTGAAGATGATGTTTTGTTTGCAAAAGGTTTACTGGATTATACAAAAGCAAAAGGATATAAAGGTATAGTTGCTGTGAGAGGTGACGAAGGAATTGAACTTGCCGAACGATATATTCCTACAGGTATTTTACTCGATCTGCATCTCCCGGTAGTTGATGGTTGGGGAGTAATGGAAAAACTGAAAAATAATTCCACCACAAGGCATATTCCCGTTCATGTGATGAGCAGTAAACCATTAAAGAAAGAAAGTATTTTGAAAGGTGCGGTTGATTTTATTGATAAGCCATTTGCGCTGCAACAAATGAATGTTATTTTCCATAAAATTGAGACAGTCCTAAAAAAAGAACATAAAAAAGTTTTGATCGTTGAAGAAAATTCAAAACATGCCAAAGCACTTTCGTTTTTTCTGGGAAACTTTAATGTGAATGCTACCATTTCTACCGATATTCAAGAAAGTGTGAAGGCCTTACAAAATGATGC
>JANNZE010000520.1:0-1688 GCA_031410455.1 Chitinophagaceae bacterium
AAACATTACGAAATACCCGGGATGGCCGGCCAGCGGGGTTATACCAGTTTTGGTAAGGAACATGCCAAAGGGAGTGATGCACCGGATCTGAAAGAATTCTTTCAGTATGGCCAGGAAGCATCAGCCGGTTTTACAGAAGAAATTTATGCTCCTAATGTGGAGGTTCCTGAAATACCTGCCTTCAATCCAACTTTTTCTGCTGCTTTCAGGGCTTTTGAAAGATCCGGAAAAGCCTTATTACAGGCCATTGCCCTCTATCTTGGTTTACCCGAAAATTATTTTGATCAATATGTGGAAGATGGAAATTCCATTTTAAGAGCGATCCATTATCCGCCCATTACGGAAGAACCGAAAGTTGCAATCCGTGCAGAACAGCATGAAGACATCAACCTGATCACTTTATTGGTGGGGGCTTCTGCCGACGGCCTGGAAATTTTAAGCAAAAAAGGAGATTGGGTACCGGTAACCTCCCTTCCGGAACAGATAGTTGTAAATGTGGGCGACATGCTACAGCGGCTTACCAATAACCGTTTAAAGTCAACAACCCATCGCGTGGTGAATCCAAAACGGGAGTTATGGCATACCAGCAGATTTTCCATTCCATTTTTTCTTCATCCTAAAATGAGTATGAGCCTGAAATGCCTTGAAAGCTGTATAAATGATTCACATCCAAAGGTTTATGAAGATATGAAAGCGGGTGAATACCTCAATGAACGTTTGATTGAAATAGGATTGAAAAAATAACTGCTTAAATTCTCCCTATTGGCCATACTGCGTCATATTCCTTTTTTAAAAGCAGTGTTGCTCCACAGCGTTACCGCTTTCGGGGGTCCGCAGGGTCATTTGGGAATGATGCTCAAAACATTTGTGCATAAAAGGCGGGATGTTACAGAACAAGAGCTGATGGAATATAATTCCTTTTGCCAGTTACTTCCAGGGGCTTCTTCCACACAAACTTTAACACTGATAGGTTATAAGCGGGGAGGTGTATCCTTAGCTGTATTAACACTGATCATCTGGATCTTGCCGGCCTGTATCATGATGGGCGCTCTTTCTTTCTTATTTGTTTCCCAGAAGTACAGAAATGAAACCCATTCCATGTTTGAAATGGTACAATCCATGGCCATTGGTTTCCTGATATATGCTTCTTACAATGCTTTTCAGATAAGTATTAAAAACCTGGCTACGCAGGTACTGATGATGGTGGCTATGGTAGTGACTTTCCTTTTATTTAAAACACCCTGGGTATTTCCGCTGATGATCATCGGAGGTGGTGTTGTTACCAATTTCAGTAATAAAAGGATACCCGAAAAAGAAAAAATTAAACCCCGGCAGGTAAGATGGACCAATATCTGGTTGTTTGTGATCATTTTTATAATAGCCGGTATTTTGAGTGAAACAGCCAGGAAGCAACAATGGCAGGACCGGAAGCTGTTTAATACGTTTGAAAATTTTTACCGTTTCGGCAGTTTCGTATTCGGCGGTGGGGATGTTCTGCTTCCGATGATGCTGGATCAGTATGTGGCGAGGCCTATGGATCAGAACGTACAAACTAAAAATCCGAATGCCATCAAAATAAGCAGGGATGAATTGCTGACAGGGTATGGACTTGTCAGGGCGATCCCGGGCCCAGTATTTTCCGTGGCTTCTTTTACGGGAGGCATCATTATGAAAGAGGAGGGTAAAGA
>JANNZE010000521.1:0-4951 GCA_031410455.1 Chitinophagaceae bacterium
TATTTGCCATGATTTAATTAGTTATAAATTATAATTTTAAATTCAGATCTTATTTTTTCGTTTTCTCCATTTTATTATTTCATACCAGATCACAGACAAGAAACCTGTTCCTATACATATGAAAATCTGATAGATATTCAAATGTTCGAATTGGAAAAATTTTGTGAGCGGGTTTATTGAAAGTAATAAGGCAATTACCGCAATTGTAATGCTGATGATAAGCACAACCAAATTATTTTTATACCTCATGGTAGTAATAACAGAATAATAAAATGAGCGATTTACAAGCGTAAGGAATATATTAGCTGCTATAAGCACTGTGAAAACCATAGTTCGGGTCAGAGGTTCACTAAACCCTTTATGCACAGCATATTGATAAGTAATTAAAGTACCTGCAGTTATCATTATTCCCTGGACGATGCTTTCTGTAAGTTCTTTCCAATTAAAAAATGAAGCAGTAAGCGGCCGGGGCTTTTGAATCATTGTATTCTTTTCCATAGGTTCGTTCTCATAAATTATGGAGCAGGTAGGCCCCATTATTAATTCTAAAAAAATAATATGCACAGGCGAAAAAATATTCGGGTATATCCAGCCAAAAGCTAACGGAATGAATACCGTAAGAATAATGGGAATATGGATCGATATTATATATTGAATTGCTTTTTTAAGATTTGTATATATTCTTCTGCCCATTGCCACAGCTTCTGCCATTTTCGATAAATCATCTTCAGCTAAAATCATGGAAGCCGCTTCTTTAGCAATAGCAGTTCCTTTTTTACCCATAGCAATACCAATGTGTGCGGCTTTAAGTGCAGGCCCGTCATTTACACCATCACCCGTCATTGCAACAATTTCTTTTTTTTCTTTTAATGCATTTACAATTTTGAGTTTTGCATCAGGAAACATCCTGGTAAATACATTTGTTTTTACAACGGTATCCTGCACTTCAGCATCAGGTAATTTCATCAGTTCGTCGCCGGTCATACTTTTTTCATAACCTCTGAACCCGACCTGCCGGGCAATAGCAGCAGTAGTTGCAGCATTATCCCCTGTAATAATTTTTACGGAAATTCCAGCAGCATAAAAATCTTCGAACACCTTCTGAATATTTTTCTTAGGCGGATCGTAAAAGGCAACAAGGCCTTTGAAATAAAATTTAAATTCCTGTTGTGTTGCCGGAAAATTATTTCCTCCAAGTACGGCTTCTCCAACTCCCAGTACACGATAACCTTCTGCCGCCAGATCTTTAACAGCATTGTCCACCTGTTGTTTTTCTAAAGCTGTAAGGCTGGATACATTCATCATTGCCTCGGGTGCGCCCTTTGCGGCGATGATGCGCTTGCCTGAAACACTTTCAAAGATGTGCGTCATCATCGGCGGTTTACCATCTAAAGGATATTCATGAATCATTTTATAGTGCGGCCTTTCATCAGCTGAAATAATTTTTACATAAGCATTGTGCAAAGCCAGCTCCATCGGGTCAAAAGGAATTGGTTCGCTTGCCCACATCGCCAGTGTTATCAATTCTTTCTCTTCTGCTCCTGTTATGTTTTCTCCGTCAGAAATTTTTTGTGATGAGAGTACAAAAAGTTTCGCAAGGCTCATTTTGTTTTCAGTAATAGTGCCTGTTTTATCGGTGCAGATAACCGTGGCACTGCCTAATGTTTCAACGGTTTTCATTTGTTTTACTACAATTCCCATTTTCATCAACCGCCACGCTCCTAATGCCATAAATGTGGTAAACGCCACAGGAATTTCTTCAGGCAGAATACTCATGGCCAGGGTAAGTGCTTTCAGCAAACTATCTAAAGCATTGCCGGATCGATAAAAGTTTATCAGCCAAACAATAACAAAAAAAACAGCGCCGGTGATCACCATTTTCTTCACAAAATTGTTGATCTGTAATTCTAAGGGTGTTTTTTCTTCTTTTATATTTTCCAGGCTTTTACCGATCTTGCCTAATTTAGTTTCATTGCCTATTGCAGTGATGGTAGCAATGGCTAATCCGCCGCCAACCGTAGTGCCTGCGTAGATTAAATTATCCTCTTTTTCCCGGTCTTTGTAAACAGGCATGGATTCTCCCGTAAGAACAGATTCGTTTACAGAAAAATCATTAGAATGAACAATGATTCCCTCTGCAGCAACAGAAGAACCCTCATCAACTATAAGACTGTCCCCAACAACAAGTTCTTCAGTTTTTATTTCAACGGTTACACCGTTCCGGATAACTTTACAACCGGGCTTGGTAAAGTCTTTTAATTTCTCTAACGCATTACGGCTCCTTGAATCCTGATACAAAGAAATGGCGGCCACTAAAATAATTGCCGAAGCCATAAAAATTCCATCTCCAAAATCCCCTGTCATAAAATATACAGAAGCCGCCACTAACAATAATAAAAGCATTGGCTCTTTCGCCAGGCTTTTAACAGCATTTAAAAAACCATTCTCTTTTTTATATGCTAAACGATTGTAGCCGTATTTTTCACGGGCAGCAAATACCTCCTCATTGGTTAAACCTTTTATATTGAAATTATCCGAAGGCATATATTTTTAATATTTTTTATTTTTCTTTCCCCGGATAATTTTGAATCCCTGAATAAGTATGAGGGGCAACATCCCGGCTACTATGGATACAAGCCACACGCTGAGCGGAAGAACTGCCAGATTTAAAACCAAACGCATCTGAGGGAGAAAAAATACAAGAGCCAGTATGCCAAAGCAAATGAATAAAGCCAACCAGACAAATTTGTTTTTTGTTACATCATTTATAAATATCCGGGAATCAACAGCAGACATATTGAACACATGAAATAATTGTGCAGATGCCAAAGTAATGAATGCGATGTTGTTTTCCATCGTGCTATTAGTAACCATGGTGTAACGGCAATAAAACACGGCTAAAATCACTGATGCCGTCATCAAAACCGCATATATTCCTATTGCTAACCAACTCCTGTTTGTAATGATATTTTTCGTGGGGTCACGGGGAGGCTTGTCCATTACAGATTTGTCTCCTTTGCCTACACCGAGTGCCAGTGCCGGAAATACATCAGTAACCATGTTTAAAAATAATATTTGGAGCGGGAGTAATACTGATGCGGGAGCGAGAAAACCCATCAATGTCACCATCATGATCTCACTTAAATTGCAGGAAACCAGGTATACAACAAACTTCTGTATATTTTGAAAAATTATTCTGCCATGCGAAACGGCTGCGGCAATAGATGTAAAGGAGTCATCTTTTAATATGATACTTGCGGTCTCTTTTGCAACCTGTGTACCCCTCAACCCCATGGCTATCCCGACATCTGCTTTCTTCAATGCAGGAGCATCATTTACGCCGTCGCCGGTCATGGCAACTATGTTCCCTGCCTTTTGGTAGATACCTACTATATCTAATTTTTGCTTGGGTGTAGTACGGGCAAATACGGCAGTGGAAAGTATTTTTTTTTTCCAATCTGCCTCAAGTGATTCCATATTCGGCAGATCCTTCCCAGTGATGGTATTTTGTTCACCTTCATCTACCAGGCCTACTTTACGGGCGATATTGAGAGCGGTCAGGGGATGATCGCCTGTGATCATTACGATCTTTATGCCCCCTTTTCTGCAAGCAGCAATAGCATCTTTGATGTCCATGCGCGGAGGATCCAGGAAGCCGATCATTCCCACATATACCAAATCATTTAAAAAATTATCTTCTGTGAGCCCTGTGGCTTCCCGATAAGCAAATGCCAATACCCGGAGCCCTTCAGCGGCCATCTTTTCAGATTCACTCAGAATATTTTTTTTAATGTCGCTGCTAATGTCGCCGATGGTTTCGCCGGTTTGTATTTTATTGCATTTTTCCAACAAATGTTCTACTGAACCCTTTGCAGAAGCAAATTGCCCGTTTGGCCCTTTGTGTAAAGTGCCCATCATCTTTGTTTCAGAACTAAAGGGGGCTTCTGCAATACGTTCATATTGCCCTTTTAATTCTTCGGCCTTAGCATCTGAAGTATTTGCTAAATGGATGAGTGCAATTTCTATCGGATCGCCTGATAATTTTTTTGAATCATCTCCGGGTTTTACCGAGGCATCGTTACACAACAGGCCGATCAATTTTAATTTCTCAAAGCTTTGCTGAACCTTTGCCATCTCTCCCTTTTCCACATTCAGGGAATTATTATTTATACATACTTTTAGTTTTTCCTCCGGAAAAGAAAAGGTATCAACGTAAATTTTGTTTTCCGTTAAGGTGCCCGTTTTATCGGTCAAAATAACATTTGTACTTCCGAGTGTTTCCACAGCAGAAAGTTTTTTTACAAGTGCATTTCTCCGCGCCATCAGCATCATACCGTGTGCCAGTGCAACGGTAGCGACAATAGGCAATCCTTCAGGGAATGCAGCCACAGCTAAGGCAACAGATGTTTTTATGATCAGTACCCATTTTTCGCCCTGAATAAAACCGGTAACCGCGAAAATCCCAATCAGGATCAATGTAAACCAGATCAATCTTTTACTCAGCGCATTTAGCTTCCTGTCCAGCGGTGTGGTGGTTTCCCCGGAACTGGCAACCAATGAAGTAATGGTTCCCAATTGTGTATTTGTTGCGATACCGGTGATTATCGCTTTTCCTTTGCCGGTTATTACAGATGCCCCTTTAAATACCATGTTGAGCTGATCGGCAAGTCCTGTATCTTTTGGCAGCTTTTCTGTATTTTTTTCTGCCGGCAGAGATTCCCCCGTGAGTGATGATTCGTCACATTGAAATTGGATAGCTTCCAGCAAACGGCCATCTGCAGGTATTATGTCTCCGGCCTCCAGCATGACGATATCACCGGGAACTAATTTTTCTGAAGGTATATCCTGAATTTTTCCATCTCTGATAACTTTTGAATGTATAACATCCATTTCTTTCAATGCATTCATGGAGATCCGTGCCTGCAACTCCATAAAAAAGCCGATCAGGGCA
>JANNZE010000522.1:0-2815 GCA_031410455.1 Chitinophagaceae bacterium
GAAGAAAGATTCTTTCATCGTACCCAAAAAACATATATCCCTTTTAAAAAGCGCATTGCCGGATAATGATGATGAGCTCACGCTTTCTTATAATAAAAATCACCTGTTTGAAAAACATGGCTGTACGGAACTGTTGTGCCGGTTGATCGATGCCCGTTTCCCGGATTATAAAGTGGTGATCCCTGTTGATAATCCTTATAAAATGACGGTAAGCCGCGGTGAATTCCAGAGTGCTTTACGAAGAGTAAGTGTATTCAGTAATAAAAGTACCAACCAGGTGGCACTTACCATCAGTGGCAGCGAATTACAACTGGCTGCCCAGGATGTGGATTTCAGTTTTGAAGGAAATGAAAGAATGGCCTGCTTATATGATGGAGAAGATCTGCAGATCGCTTTCAATGCAAAATTCCTGATTGAAATGCTCAATGGAACCGACACCAATGATGTGGTAATGGAATTAAGTACCTCTACAAAAGCGGGAATCATCAAACCATCAGAACAGGCAGAAAATGAAAATGTGCTGATGCTGGTCATGCCATTGATGCTGAATAATTAACACAGATCATCAAAATATAAGGGCTGCTCTATTGGGCAGCCTTTTTTATGATTATACTATTCGTTCCGATATCAATCGTCATTTTCCAGCGTAAAAATTTCATTCACCGTTTTTTGAAATACCGCAGCAATTTTTAACGACAACACGGTTGATGGAATATATCTTTCCGCTTCTATAGAATTGATCGTTTGCCGGGATACTCCCACTTTATCGGCCAGTTGTTGTTGGGTGATGTCCAGTTTTGCCCTTTCTGCTTTTATATTGTTTTTCATTACCGGCCGCGTTTTTGAAAAAAATACATGATCAGGTACACGAATAACATACTCATCACCACCTCCTGGCTGTTCATGTTTTCAACCGGATCATTAAAAATGAGATCGATGACCGGGCGGGTAATCACATAGAGGACTGTCCAGGTAAACGTCCAGGCCATTGATTTCAACCTGATAAAAATGGTCATTTCATCTTCAATTTTATCTCTCGACCAGGCTATCATTAATAATCCCAACAAAAAAGTATTGGATGTGAGCAACTTAAACATTTCTTTTGGTGCAGGCTCCAATGCCAAATGCATCAACTTAACAATAATGGCAGGGATCAATCCCATTAATAAAATGGCCAGGCCGATTTTTTTACAATACAACGGCAATAAAACAGGCTCATTTTTCAATTTTTTACTTTCCATCAATGACATTTTATATTTCCAAATGACAAATATACTTTACATTTTAAATCGTCCAAATTATTTCAAAAAGGGAATGGACTTCGTATTATCTTACAGCAGGCACAGCTAAAAATCTAATTCTTGACTATTGCATGTAGGTATTCAGCTATCACATAGTAAAAACAAATTACCTGTCAGCATTCCGTGCGATGTTGAAGTTGCCGGTTCCGTCAAAAGTTCCGGGTTTGCTGCACGCAGAATGCATGACGGCCATGACATTGGGATCTGCTATTTTTTCGCCATCCCGTATTCTCCAACCAACCTAACCCACGAGGTTCCAACCTGGAAGGTCCTAACCTGGAAGGTCTTAACCTGGAAGGTCTTAACCTGGAAGGTGGAATGGTTGCCTGGCAGGACAATAAATAACCCACGAGGTTCCAACCTAGAAGGTCCTAACCTGGAAGGTTCCAACCTAGAAGGTCCCAGAACTTTCGGCAGTACAAACGTTAACGCTTTGGAGATTACGTGTTCTTCAATTCAATTACACCATTAAAAAGAAGACCTTATTCAACGTTATGAATTGACGTATTTAAGAAAATGTACCTTCTTTTTTTCACTCTTCTTTTTAAAATAAAAATCCCCGGCTAAAAACCGGGGACATTATACATTTAATTATACTTTTTTCTTAAGCCAGGTCAAAACGATCCAGCTGCATTACCTTATTCCATGCAGCCACAAAATCATGCACAAATTTTTCTTTTGCATCATCACATGCATATAATTCTGCGATCGCTCTTAATTCGGAATTAGATCCGAATACCAGGTCAACACGTGTACCGGTCCATTTGATCTCTCCTGTTTTACGGTCACGTGCTTCATATACATCCTTTGCATCAGAAACAGCTTTCCACTGCATTCCGAAATCCAGCAGGTTCACAAAATAATCATTCGTGAGTGCTTCCGGTGTTGACGTAAATACGCCATGTTTTGCACCATCATAATTCGCATTCAATACACGAAGTCCGCCAAACAATGCCGTCATCTCCGGTGCGGTAAGATTCAGCAGTTGTGCTTTATCGATCAGCATATCTTCGGATATTTTTGCAAAACGTGGTTTGGCATAATTGCGGAAACCATCTGCCGAAGGTTCCATTACCGAAAAGGATTCAACATCCGTTTGTTCCTGGCTGGCATCCATTCTGCCGGGCGTGAATGGAACCCTTACCGTAATACCGGCACGTTGGGCGGCCAGTTCAATTCCGGTACATCCGCATAACACAATAGTATCTGCAATAGAAAGGCGTTTGTTGCCTGTTTGTACACTATTAAAAGAGATCTGGATTTTCTCCAGCAATTCAATGATGTGACCAATATCTCCTTTTTGATTTATTTCCCAGTATTTCTGCGGAGCCAGGCGTATGCGTGCACCATTTGCTCCACCGCGTTTATCGGAACCACGGAAGGTAGAAGCAGAAGCCCATGCTACAGAAACCATTTGAGATACTGATAACCCGGAAGTCATGATCTGCTCTTTAACTCCTAAGATATCTGCCTGGTCAATTATTTCATGGTTAACTGCGGGAACAGGATCCTGC
>JANNZE010000523.1:0-1923 GCA_031410455.1 Chitinophagaceae bacterium
AATGTTATAAAGCAGTACCTTCTGAAAAAATTATGGATGAGGCTGGGGGTAAAATACCTTTTATACGGCATCTGCTAACAGTAAAGAATTTAGCAATTGGAAAATGTTTATCCCCTGCAACATTTATCAACGAAAGTTGAAAAACATTTTTAAAAGAGGAGAAAGCCTATATAGATGAGCTTATAGAATAAAATAACCATGTGAATCAGATGTGGATGAGAGTGGATAAGTTAATCTTTCTAATTTTACAAAATATTACGGAGACGATATTTCCACATATCCACAGCCCTAATAGTAATAGATGATTTTATAAATAATAAGTATTAAATAATACTATGGCAGATATTAACAGAGAAATAGCGGACGGAATTTTACAAAAAGGATTTTTGGATATTGCTATCGATCCCACACTCGATCTTTTTGCAGAAATAGAAAAACTGAAAAAAGAAAAGAATGCCATCGTGCTGGCGCATTACTACCAGGAACCTGATATACAGGATGTGGCAGATTATATCGGCGACAGCCTGGGTCTTTCACAGAAAGCTGCCAGTACAGATGCGGATATGATCGTTTTTGCAGGTGTTCATTTTATGGCGGAAACTGCCAAGATCCTCAATCCCCATAAAAAAGTGGTATTGCCTGATCTGAATGCAGGATGTTCCCTCAGTGATTCAGCACCGCCCGCATTATTCAAGCAGTTCCGCGACAAACATCCGGATCATCTCGTGATCACTTACATCAACTGTAGTGCAGGTATGAAAGCCTTAAGTGATATCATCTGCACCTCAAGCAACGCCCAGAAGATCGTTGAATCACTTCCGGCTGACCAACCCCTTATTTTTGCCCCCGACCGCAACCTTGGGGCTTATATCAACAAACAAACAGGTAGAAATATGCTGCTCTGGAACGGAGCCTGTATCGTTCATGAATTATTCAGCCGCGAAAAACTGGTGAAACTGAAAGTTCGTCACCCGGAAGCAAAAGTTATTGCACACCCGGAATGTGAAGAACCTGTTCTGGAACTGGCAGATTACATCGGTAGTACCACCGGTTTATTGAAATATACCGAGACCAGCAGTTCCAATTCTTTTATTGTTGCTACGGAAAGCGGAATACTGCACCAGATGCAGAAACAGAATCCCACCAAAACATTCATTCCTGCGCCACCGGATAATTCCTGTGCCTGTAACGATTGCCCGTACATGAAACTGAATACACTGGAAAAACTGTACCTATGTATGAAGTATGAATTACCGGAAATCAATATGCCGGAAGATATCAGGATTGCTGCTAAAAAACCGATAGACCGTATGCTCGAGATCAGTGCCCGTTATGGTTTGTAAATATACCCCACGAGGTCCCAACCTGTTAGGTTCCAACCTAACAGGTTGGTTGTACATAAGAAAATCTGTTATTTTTGCGCAATCATGGCCATACCAGTAGTTGATCTTGCAGAATTTACCAGCGGAGTTCCTGAAAGGAAACAGGCATTTGTACAATCTTTAGGCAAAGCTTATGAAGAAGTAGGTTTTGTATCTGTAAAAAATCATGGAATTTCAGATGAACTGATTGCAGACCTGTACCAGTATGTGCAGCAGTTTTTTTCATTGCCTTCCGAAAAGAAAAAACAGTACGAAATACCCGGAATGGCCGGCCAGCGGGGTTATACCAGTTTTGGTAAGGAACATGCCAAAGGAAGTGATGCACCCGATCTGAAAGAATTTTTTCAGTATGGCCAGGAAGCAACAGCCGGTTTTACAGAAGAAATTTATGCTCCTAATGTGGAGGTTCCTGAAATACCTGCCTTCAATCCCACTTTTTCTGCTGCTTTCAGGGCTTTTGAAAGATCCGGAAAAGCCTTATTACAGGCCATTGCCATCTATCTTGGTTTACCCGAAAATTATTTTGATCAATATGTGGAAG
>JANNZE010000524.1:0-3611 GCA_031410455.1 Chitinophagaceae bacterium
GAACCACGGAATGTAGAAGCAGAAGCCCATGCTACAGAAACCATTTGAGATACGGATAACCCGGAAGTCATGATCTGCTCTTTAACTCCTAAGATATCAGACTGGTCAATTATTTCATGGTTAACTGCGGGAACAGGATCCTGCCAGATCAGAGTTTCAGACGGAACTTCTTTTCCCAAATAACGGGTGATCGGACCCATATCACGGTGCGTTAATTTAAACCATGCACGTGCAAAAGCATCCGCCAACTGATCGGGGTTTTCAAAAAATCTCCTCGATATTTTTTCATAAGCCGGATCTGCTTTCATGGCGATGTCGGTTGTAAGCATGATAGGAGCATGCCTCAGGTTTGCATCATGTGCATCAGGCACGCTACCGGCACCGCCATTATTTTTAGGTGTCCATTGGTGTGCACCTGCAGGGCTTTTTGTGAGTTCCCATTCAAAATTGAACAGGTTTTCAAAATAGTTGTTGCTCCATTGAGTAGGTGAAGTTGTCCATGCACCTTCCAGTCCGCTGGTAATCGTATGTTCAGCATTGCCTTTGCCATATGTATTATTCCAGCCAATACTTTGGTCCTCTAACCCGGAAGCGGCGGGTTCACAACTTACATATACGGAAGGATCTGCGGCACCATGTGTTTTGCCAAAAGTATGTCCTCCTGCAATCAGCGCAACTGTTTCTTCATCATTCATCGCCATACGTGCAAAAGTTTCACGGATGTCTCTTGCCGAAGCTAAAGGATCAGGATTTCCGTTAGGCCCTTCGGGATTTACATAGATCAGTCCCATCTGAACGGCTGCCAAAGGATTTTCCAGGTGGCGGTCTCCGGTATAACGTTTATCTCCGAGCCAGTCTGTTTCAGAACCCCAGTAAATATCTTCCTGCGGTTCCCAGGTATCTTCCCGTCCGCCACCAAATCCAAATGTTTTGAAACCCATGGATTCCAGCGCTACATTTCCTGTAAGGATCATCAGGTCTGACCATGAAATATTTTTACCATATTTTTTTTTGATGGGCCATAATAATAAACGGGCTTTATCCAGGTTCGCATTGTCGGGCCAGCTATTAAGGGGAGCAAAACGCTGAGCACCTGTTCCACCACCGCCACGGCCATCCTGGATACGGTAGGATCCTGCACTGTGCCACGCCATACGAATGAAGAAAGGACCATAATGGCCATAATCTGCCGGCCACCAGTCCTGGGATTGTGTCATCAAATCTGTAAGGTCTTTTTTCAGCGCATCATAGTCAAGTGAAGAAAATGCTTCTGCATAATTGAAATTCTTCGCCATTGGGTTAGACAATGACGAATGCTGTCGAAGAATATTCAATTTCAATTGATTCGGCCACCAGTCGCGGTTGCGTGTACCGGTGCCTGCCGTACTTTTTTTCATTCCCCCGGTGAAGGGACATTTACCGGCTGTGTCAGCACCATCTGGGTTGTTCACATCCAATACATTTTTGCTGTTTGCTGTGGAGGTATCCATATAAAGGTTTTATAAATAGTATGATTGAGCCTGCAATTTAGCATAAAGGAACCTAAGCAGGAATTACTTAAAGTTCAACTTTTAATGATATTCATCATAACAATCCTACATCGCAGTTGTTTGCTGAAACCGTTTCTATGTTGCATAAAATCTAAATGATAAAAAATCCCCGATTGCATCAGCAACCGGGGACGATCTGGCATTTCCACATGCAATTATGCATAAAAAATGCTTCTTTTATAAGTCAGCTTCCGGCCATTTCTTTGTATGTTCCAGAGTTGTGCAGCACTTAGGGTAACCGCAACAGATGGTACGTTAGCTACTGTTTCTTTTACTACCTTGGTTAAGTTTTCAACTTCTTCTGAAGAGATCTTTTGGAATAAGTTGTTGTTTTGCGTTTTCATTTTTTTTGTTTTATTCTGATTAGTTAAATGATTTCTTTTGTTGTTTTACGTTCATTGATAAATCAAAGTTACAATTACATTTAGTACTATACAATACATAGTACTATTAATAAATAAGAATTTTTTGATTTTTTAAATTGTAATCGTCTGATAATCAAACCGTATCTGTATCGTTTTATTGGATATGGATTATTTTTTCATTTTGATGAATGGTTTTAAGGAAAGGTTGAATGGTAATTTTAAAAGGCCCAAACCGGGAAAAGTATGGAAACAGTAGTTTTAAGGAGGTTTGATAATTATTTCAGTGCCCACATCATGAAGAGCCGGCTGGAGGAAACGGGTATTTCCTGTTACCTGTTTGATGAGAACAGCGTAACCATAAACCCGGTTTTTTCAAATGCCATCGGAAATATCAAACTGGTAGTGGCGGATTATGACCAGGAGAAAGCGATGGAAGCACTGAACCTGTTTGATGCAGAATACCTGGCAAATAGTTTATGTCCCAGGTGTAAAACCGGTAATTTTATAATGGTTCCCGCCAAAAGCCCGAAAAACATCCTGACATCCCTGCTTACCTGGATGTTTTCCAATTATGCAGTTTCGGCGGATAATATATACCAGTGCAGGCAATGTGGATATGAAACCCAAAAATTACCAGAACACGATATAAACAACGAATGAAAAAATTTGCGCTAATACCGGCAAGATATGCTTCCACCAGGTTCCCCTACAAACTGATGCAGATGCTGGGAAACAAAACGGTGATCCGCCACACGTATGATAATACCGTTGCCACGGGTTTGTTTGATGAGGTGTTTGTAGTAACAGACCACAGTTCCATTTATGACGAGATCAAAAACAATGGCGGAAAGGTGATCATGAGTATTCGTGAACATGAAAGCGGAAGTGACCGTATCGCAGAAGCCGTAGCAGATATGGATGTGGACATCATACTGAATGTACAGGGTGATGAACCTTTTATATCACGCCCCGCCTTAAAAGCGTTACTGGAAGTTTTTGACGGTACTGAAGGTGCCGCCGTACAGGTTGCGAGTCTAATGAAACCATTCTCCGACATGCAGATTGCGGCAAATCCCAACGTTGTAAAGTTGGTGGTAGATAAAAAAATGAATTCCCTTTTATTCAGCAGGAGTATGATCCCTTATTACAGGGAACAGGATACGGATAAATTATTTTATGAGCACATTGGTGTATATGCTTTCCGGAAGGCAGCTTTGTTACAATTTACAAAATGGGAAATTACTCCTTTGGAAAATGCAGAGAAAATAGAATGTCTTCGTTATCTTGAAAATGGTATTGCTTTAAAAATGGTGATCACACATGAAACGGGGGTAAAGATCGATGTGCCGGCTGACCTGGAAATTGCTGAAAAATTCTTAGAAAATATTTCATCAAAATAAATTGTATGCGTAATCTTTTTGAGACGGAAACCTATTCTGATATTATTGACCGGATACAAAACCTTACACCAGAACACAAAGCTTTGTGGGGAAAAATGAATGTGTCGCAAATGTTTGCACATACTGTAAAAGCGTTCAGAGTTCCATTGTCAGAAAAAAAATTACCAAGAATGTTTTTGGGATATATCCTCGGCCCCATTTTCAAAGCAAAACTGTACAACGATTCGCCCTGGAATTTTCTTTCACCTTTTATTACAAATTCGGGAGACGTAGGAAGGTTTTTTTTCCAGGGCGAA
>JANNZE010000525.1:0-1718 GCA_031410455.1 Chitinophagaceae bacterium
CTTTATGGACCAGCCTTCAAAACATCTTTCTTACATGATACAATTAGTTTTTGCCACTTCCAATAAAAATAAAGTTGCCGAAATCAATAAGGTTGCGGGAAATGATATCGAGATCATAACCATGTCTGAAGCAGGCATAGATACCGATATACCGGAACCTCATCCAACGCTTGAACAAAATGCTTTTACCAAATCTTCATTTGTGTACAGGCATACCGGAAAATGGTGTTTCAGTGAAGATACAGGCCTGGAAGTTTTTACACTCCATGGAGAACCAGGTGTAAAAAGCGCCAGGTACGCAGGTGAACCTTCAGATCCACAAAAAAATATGGAATTACTGTTGAAAAAAATGCAAGAGAAAGAAGACAGGTCTGCACAGTTTCGTACCGTTATCTCTCTGATCTTACACAATGTAGAATACCAGTTTGAAGGAATCTGTAAAGGAAAAATCACCTTTGAACCCAGGGGCGACCATGGATTTGGTTATGATCCTGTTTTCATACCGGAAGGAAGTGAAAAAACATTTGCAGAGATGCAGATGGAAGAAAAGAATATATTCAGTCACCGAAAAAAAGCAACAGAAAAACTGATCCGTTTTTTAAAAGAATTTTATGGCAAGAATGCAGATTGACATCACCGGTAAAAAACTGAGTGAGCATTTGATTCCTGTAAGAATTACCGATATCAATTACGGAAATCATACAGGCAATGATAAAATAGCCGGTCTTATTCACGAAGCAAGAGTACAATGTCTTCAGAGTTTCGGATTAACTGAACTGGATATTGGCGATGCATCATTGATCATGAGCGACATCAGTATTCAGTTTCTGAAAGAAACATTTTATGGCGATGTACTGAAGTTTGAAATTTTTGCAGATGAAATTGACAGGAGCCGTTTTATTTTATTATACCTGATTACGGTAAATGATATCCCGGTGGCAAAAGCAAAAACGGGAATGGTATGTTTTGATTACAATGCCCGGCGGATTGCGGCAATGCCTGAACGTTTCAGAACTCTCCTTTCCGTTTAACTGTTCCAGATCCTCCAGTTTTCATCTGCCTGCAGGTGCAGCATTTCCAGGCCGTTTTTGATGCGGGCTCCATACTTTTCTCCTTCCTGCAGAAAAGCGGTTTTTTCCGGGTTGTACACAAGGTCAAATACAATATGCCTTTCCGTGAGAAAATGATAAGGTATGGAAGGCAGCCCATCAACATCAGGATACATTCCCAAAGGTGTACAGTTGATAATCAGGAGATATTTACCTAAGCATTCTTTATTAAGATCCGCATAGTTAAGATGCGATTTCCCGGAAGAACTAACCAGTTCATAATTGATCTGCATTTTTTGTAATACATATTGGATGGCTTTGGAAGATCCACCGGTTCCCAGTACCAGCGCATGTGTATGATAAGATTTTAATAACGGAAACAAAGATTTTTCAAACCCGTAGACATCGGTATTGAACCCAGTTAATTTTCCATTGCTGATACGGATACAATTTACAGCGCCGATCGCTGTGGCTTCCTCACTTATTTCATGCAGGTAATTCATCACCTGCTGTTTATGCGGAATGGTAACGGCAAGGCCTTGCAGCAGTGGCTCTGTACGTATCAAAGAAGGCAATTGTGCAAGATCAGCGATGGGATATAAATCGAAACGGGAGCTGATGGACTCCCGTTCAAATTTATCTTCAAAATTTCTCGCGACTTCACATGTA
>JANNZE010000526.1:0-4539 GCA_031410455.1 Chitinophagaceae bacterium
CGGTAAAATATTAAGCGCTTTCAGCACATTAATCAACACTGTATCATAACCCACACCACCATCATTATCTGTTGTTTTCAACTGGAATGCATACGTTCCCTGGATCAAACCGGTAATGGTGGTTTGTGCAGTGTTTGCATTGGAGATAGTATTGGTAGCAGGGCCGGAAATTTTTGTCCAGTTATATCCTGCAATTGTTCCATCGGTATCTGTTCCCGATCCGGTAAGTGTAACTGAATTAACCGGTAAAGTGATGGTCTGGTCATTTCCTGCATTGGCAACAGGTGCGTTATTGGTGATGGCAACTCCATTGCGGATAACGGTAACATCACTTTGTGCAGTAGCACCATTTACATTGGTAACCGTGATACGGAAAATATACGTGCCTGGTGTAATTCCTGAAATTTTTGTGTTCGAAGATGCAGGGTTTATAATGGTACAGGCAGGACCGGAAACTTTGGTCCAGTTGTAACTGCTGATGGTAGCGCCCTGTTGTGAAGAAGCAAATCCATATAATGTGGTTGTATCTGTTGTAACCAGCTGGTCGATGCCTGCATTAGCCACCGGTAAACGTGCGGCATTTATGTCAACCGAAGGTAAAATGCTCCATGTTTGTGTAAGCGGTGTAACTTTTTTAGGAGCTGGAACATTGATGAAATCTGAACGCTGAGCTTCATCCAAAGAAGTCATGGTGATACCATTTCCAAGGCACCTGCTTTTATTTCTTCCCCAGCTGTACCAGTTGTTCATTTCATCCTGTGCATAAAAATAAAATGCAACCGTATTGGACGATGTGATGTTCTTTATTTTACCGGGGATCCATGTTGGAGTTTGCATTACCTGGAAATTATCAAATCCCCATAAGTAAGGGGATGCATTTCCGTACAATGAATAATTTTTCCATGGATTCATTTCTTTTCCGTTCCCGATATTTCCCTGAACGTTTGAACCGGATGCAAAATGATTTCCGTTGGCATCTATTATATGTATCGTATTATAATTAGTAGCGATCTCCCTGGTAGGAAAAACTACACCAGCTGCAAGCCAGGCAGATTTTACATTTGTAAATGAAGAGCTGAAATCAACACCACCTGCATAACTTCCCAGATAACCTTTCACCCAGAAATTTCCTGAATTGGTTTCTATGATCTCTGCATTTGCCCCAAGCATGGCAATATCACGTGCAGGGTCAGAAAGAGAACTGGTATAAATAACTTGAACCGGAGTAGTCCTTGTTCTGTCCCACTGCCAGATCGTACCATCACTTGCCAGTGCCCACATACGGGTTAAACTGCCAAAGGTGGTAGCAGAACCACTCACAATCTTAACGAATGATTTACCGGCAGGATTGATCAGCATTCTGGGAACGGTATTAAAAACACCATTATTCTGGTTCAGCACATCATCAATGCCCTGGTACCAGATCTTTCCTCCTTTGATAAAAATGTTGCTCTGGTATAAACATTGTAAATAATCACACGCAAATGGATTTCCCGCGCTGTCCAGTACAGGAGTGATCAACTGTGGATTCCGTTCACCAATGATCCAGGTTCCGGTTGCTGATCTTACTGTTACGGTATATTGTCCGCCATGTACTTGTTTAATCCCTGAAAGTCCAAGATCTACAGGAGCATAGGTAGAACCCTGAAGTCTTGTAAGAATTACACGTTCAGTGTTTGTACGGTAGATTGTGCAATATTCACCTGCACCTACCTGAACTATCTGTTGTGCTCCCGAAAATAAAGGGAAAAGGAAAAACAGTACGTAAATGATGGACACCCACGGGGTTCCGTTTTGGTTTTTCATGAACATTGATTTGGACTTTAAACGAAATTTTTTAAAATTTCTTGTCTGGATGATTGGATATCACAAAGATTATATTAAAAAAAAATCATTACAATAGGACAATTCTCCTTTTTTGTAATAGTATAAATACTACTAATGAAGTGTTATCACTGATTAAGATTGAATTATTGTATTGAAAACGACGCTCTACCCGTAAATTTGCACCTTGCATTTATTTGAAGAGATTTGAAAAAAAATATTTACATATTTATTTTTTGTTTTTCTGCCGTTCTGAACATTTTTGATTTGGAAGCCCAGTGTATCACTACTTTTCCGAATACAGAAAGTTTTGAAAATACAAATGGCGGATGGACAGCAGGTGGAACTTCCTCTGACTGGACGTGGGGAACACCTGCTAAACCAATTATTTCATCTGCAGGCGGTGGTACAAAAAGCTGGGTGACGGGCGGCCTTACCCGTTCTGCCTATAATAATGGAGAGAATTCCTGGCTGATGTCGCGTTGTTATGATTTTTCAGGTTTAACCAATCCACAGGTTTCTTTTAAAATATACTGGGAAATTGAAAGAAGATTTGATGGGGCAGCACTGGAATATACTATTGATGGAGGAACTACATGGCTTCGCGTAGGTTCTGAGACATCCAATGCCAATTGCGACGGAGTGAACTGGTACAATTTTACACCCATTTTATATTTGGGAAATACGGCAGGGTGGTCAGGCAATGTTCAGCCAACATCCGGTTCATGCCAGGGCGGAAATGGCAGCGGAAACTGGCTGACGGCCATGCATAAATTAAATTTTCTGGCAGGACGGCCCAGCGTTCAATTCCGTTTTGTTTTTGGCGCAGGAACACAATGCAATGCATACGATGGGTTGGCATTAGATGATTTTGAGATCCGTGAAACACCACCCAATTCTGCATCCTTCACCTATACCTGTAATGCAGACCGTAGCATCTCATTTTTCAGCACACCGGCTTTCTGCCAGCAAAGTGTTCTATGGAATTTTGATGATCCTGCATCCGGAACTTCCAATACTTCAGCAGAGGAGAACCCTGTTCATGTATTCAGTGCACCGGGAACTTATATGGTAAACTTTACTGTTCTTACTTCCAATAATGCTCCGGCTAATACTTCTCAAAATATTTCTGTTACTGAATTAACCACTACCCAAACAGATATACGCTGTGCAGGAGAATCCACAGGAAGTATACGTACACAGGTAAATCCTGCCGGTACATATCAATATGTTTGGAATACCACACCTGTACAAAATACCAGTTCCATAAATAATTTAGCTGCCGGATCGTATACCGTAACAGTTTCATCGGCCACAACATGCCCGATCACTAAAACCGTGTTGATTACAGAACCTTCCTTGCTGGTGGTTTCTACAACTACAAATGCTGCAGTTTGCACACAACAAAACGGTTCTGCTGTTGTTACCGTTAGTGGTGGTGTTGGTCCCTATATTTATTTGTGGTCCAATGGCGATACCAACCCTTCTATCGCCAGTGTGAGCGCCGGAGATTATTCAGTAAAAGTTACCGATGCCAATGGCTGTTCTACCGGTACGATACCAGTTGTTATTTCGCAGGTAAACTATGCTGTTGATGTTACACTTGGCCCGTCCAGGAATATTTGTCCGGGAGAAACGCTCGTTCTGAATCCATTGCCGGGAAATTATGCAACCTATCTGTGGCAGGATAACAGCAATGCTCCAACGTTTCCAGTTACAGCAACCGGAACGTATTCGGTGATGGTTACGGATGCTTCCGGATGCGTTGGCAACGCATCAGTGGATATTGTAGTTGACTGCAGTGAAATTTATTTCCCCTCTGCCTTTACTCCTGGCGATAATGATACAAGAAATCCTTCTTTCGGTCCACTGGGAACCAATGTAGGTTCTGTAAGCAATTATTTATTGCAGGTATACAACAGGGCAGGGCAGGTGATCTTTTCTTCACGGAATCCGCTGGAAAGGTGGTTTGGAACTTTCAAAGGAAAAAAACTGGATACACAACTATTCGTATGGCAGGCCAGTTTTAATTACCGCGGCAAATCCTATTATGAAAAAGGTACGCTGATGCTGATACGTTAGTTCTTCCGATTCTTTATATTGCATACTGAATCCCTTTACCATGAAAAAAAATCTGACTGCTTTTTTATCAGCATTTTTGTGTACATCCATCTGTTTTGCACAATTGAATGTATCGCCTGCCAATGCAGAATTTTCCAAAAATGTAGAACTGATCATTCGCGACTATCCTGATAAATTCATGAATCTTCAAAAAGACCTTCTTAGTACAGAATCCAATTATGTGGTGTATTCATCTTTGGTAAAAATTCCGGGAGCAACAGAATGCATTATTCATCATTATAACTCAACATTTAATTCATCTGCCAACTGGCAGGCAACGATGTATGAAGGTGATGATGCAGAAACAGCGAAAAAAATATACAGGAACACCTGTAAATCACTGCAGCGTACAAAAGTTTCCCTCATAGGTTATAGTGGTATAGGGTTCAGTGGAAATATGGTAGATGTATCCAACGATATCAGTTTTGCAGAATCGATCTATCAGCTCAAATTAAAAGAAGTTTTGTATGATGATTTTTATGCGGAGGTGGAAATGGTAAATTCAGGACCTTTTACCTGGGTGGTACATCTTAATTTTTTCAATAAAAAGAAAGATGAAGACAAATATTGATTTTTGATTATTTTTAAGTATAA
>JANNZE010000527.1:0-1896 GCA_031410455.1 Chitinophagaceae bacterium
TTTCAAAAATTTTTACAATTGATTCAACCACATCATCGGATGCCAGTATATCATTACTGTGTACCAATCCGATAATATCGCCGGTTGCCATTTGCATTCCTTTATTCAATGCTTCATACATTCCGCGGTCAGATTCTGAAATCCATTTATCTATATGTGAATCGTATTTGTTAATGATGGATAATGTGCCGTCAGATGATTTTCCATCTACTATAATGTATTCTATATTTTTATATGTCTGAGAGAGGATAGATTTGATGCTATCTTCCAGGTATTGTTCAGAATTATAAGTAGCTGTTACAAGTGTAACTTTCATACATTTTAATTAATTCTGCAATATTAGATGCTATTTATGATTAATTTCTTTTTATGATAATATTTTCCATTGCGAGCATATCCATATTTGTTCGCAGGTAACACGCGAGCGCTTCCTGTGGAGAATTAACAATAGGTTCATTCTCATTGAAAGAAGTATTTACAAGAACCGGAACACCGGTTTTACGGCGGAATGTTTCAATTAATGCATAATATTTAGGAGAAATATTTTTGTCTACACTTTGCAGTCTTCCTGTTCCATCAATATGTGTAACTGCTGGTAAAATGTCCCTTTTTTCTTTTTTAATGGCAAACACTTTTTCCATAAAAGGAACTGGTTCATCAATTTCAAAATATTCGCCAACATATTCTTTTAATATGGAAGGTGCAAAAGGTCTGAAACTTTCTCTTCTTTTTATTTTCAGGTTCAATATTTCTTTTGCATCTTTTCGTCTTGGATCAGCAAGGATAGATCTGCCTCCTAATGCACGCGGTCCGAATTCTGCACGGCCATTCATCCATCCAACAACTCCGCCATTAATCAAACAATCTGTTACCTGGTTATATAATTCCTCATCTGTAACTTCTGAAAATTCAATATCCTGTTCGCGAAGAATTTTTTTGATTGCTTCATTACTGTAACTGCTACCCGTGTATGCTGAATAAATTGCTGGCTGACGGGGTGTTTTCAAAATCTGGTGCTGTACATATAATGCAGCTCCCATAGAAATTCCAGCATCATGACCGGCAGATGGGATATATACATTTTTGAAAGCCGTTTTGCTGGTAATTTTTCCGTTGGCAACGCTGTTTTGTGCAACACCACCAGCAATACATACATTAGTGAGACCGGTTTTTTTATGAAGATGATTCAACAAATGAAAAATTACTTTTTCAGTCATTTGCTGAACAGAAGCTGCCAGATCTTTATGATATTGTGATAAAGGCTCATCTTTTAATCGTTGATTACCGAATACGCTGATCATATGATCGCTGAATAAATCTGCTACTACAGGAATATTATCAGCGCCGTAAGAAATAATGCCTGCTGTTCCCTTTCTGAAATATTTCAGATTGAGTTTAAATAAACCATCGTTAGTAAGGTGTACAACGTCATTTAATTTATCAAGATATTCAGGCTGACCGTAGGGTGCCATTCCCATTACTTTATATTCATCTCCATAATGTGGAAACCCAAGTAACTGTGTGAAAGCGGTGTAAAAAATGCCAATTGAATGAGGGAAATCTATGGAATCAAAAATGGTGATCTCATTTCCTTTTCCCACACCTATCATGGTTGTTGAAAAATCACCAGATCCGTCAATGGATAAGCAGGCAGCTTCATCAAACGGTGATGCGAAAAATGCGGAAGCAAGATGACTTCTGTGATGTTCAACATTTTTTATTTTTGAAACGAAAACTTCCTCTGGCAGACCGGATAAAACAGATAATTCTTTTTCAATAGAAGCAATTTTTCTGCTGTTTTGCAAACGGTCTTTAATTGCCTGGTTACTGCCCGTTGGATTTAACGCGAGGTAAAGCACTTTTTTCAGAAATTTCGCTTTCGGATCTCTTCCAACG
>JANNZE010000528.1:0-2123 GCA_031410455.1 Chitinophagaceae bacterium
CTACCAAAAGAAGCAAAGAAACATTTGATGAAGAAGTGGATATGATCGGTGCTGATGTGAACCTAGGTTCAAACGGTGGCGGTGTATCTTCTTTAACCCGTTTCTTTGACCAGGCATTCATGCTGATGGCAGAAGCGCTGCGTAATCCTTTAATGGAAAAATCAGCTTTTGAAAAATTACAGAAGAAAACACTGACAGGATTAAAATCCAGCGAAAAAAGTGCATCTGCAATTTCCAATCGCGTTACATCTGCATTAAGCTTTGGCAAAAATTCTGTACTGGGAGAATTTGAGACAGAAGAATCAGTAAAAGCATTAACGATAGCTGATATCAAAACAGCCTATAAAAATTACATAACGCCATCACGCAGTTATTTGACTTTTGTGGGAGACATTACTCCAGCACAGGCAAAGGCCCTGGCCATGAAAGCTTTTGGTAACTGGACCGGTAAAAAATTAGCAGCGCCTCTTGTACCTAATGCTCAGGATGTACCTAAAACTGAGATCAATTTTGTAGATCTGCCTTCTGCAGTACAAGGTGAGATCAGTATAGGAAATTTAGTAAGCAATCCATTAAGCAGTCCTGATTATCATGCATTGCTCATCGCCAATCAGATCTTAGGCGGTGGTGCGGAAAGTAAATTGTTTATGAACCTTCGGGAGAAACATGGTTTCACTTATGGCAGTTATTCCAGTGTTGGAAACGGAAGATGGCAATCTACTTTTGCTTCTGATGCGCAGGTAAGAAGTGAAAAAGCAGACAGCGCTGTTGCTGAAATTTTCAGAGAGATCGAAAACATGCGGAATGGAAATATTACTGAAGAGGAAATGAACATTGCCAAAGCAAAATTCAACGGTTCTTTTGCACTTGCCATGGAAGATCCTTCAAGAACGGCAACCTATGCTTCCAACATCCTGATCAATAAATTACCGAAAGATTATTATCGTACTTTCCTGCAGAAGATCAATACTGTAACGGTGAAGGATATTCAGAGAGTTTCGAATAAATATTTTTCAAAGGATAAAAGCCGCATCGTAATTGTTGGTAATGCCAGTAAGATCGTTCCGAATTTATCACGCCTGGGTTATCCGGTTAAAATGTATGATAAATATGCAAACCCTGTCATAGAGAAAAAAGCAGAAGTGAATGTAAAGGAAACTTCAAAAACATCTGATGCAGTTTCTGCCTTCTCTGTAATTGAAGATTACCTGAAAGCATTGGGTGGAAAAGAAGAGGTGAAAAAAATCAACAGTATCAAAACAACCTTTAACACAGAAATGATGGGAAGGTCTTTCAGCGGATCAAGGGTAATAATGAATCCGAATAAAATGTATTTTGAACTGGCGATGGGAACCATGAAAGTAATGCAGCGCAGCTTTGATGGAACAAAAGGTTACCAGGCACAAATGGGAAAAAAAGAAGATATGGATGCGGATGACATCAAAGAAATGAATGATGATAAAGGTGTTATCCCTCAGTTATTTTACATAGGTGCGGATTTTAAAATCCTTTATACCGGTACCGGAAAAGTTGGAACAGAAGACGCTTACAAGATCAAAGTGACCAAACCAAGCGGAAAAACTTCTGTAGAATACTATTCTACCAAAACCGGTTTATTATTACGTGAAGAATCCACGCTGTCTGAAGCAGGACAGGAAATGATGCAGATCACTGATTATGCAGATTACCGCAAAGTTGGAAATATCATGTATCCTTACAGCATATCACAAACTGTAGGTGAACAGGAATTTCCAATGAAAGTTACAGATGTAAAAATCAATGAAGGAGTTACCGATGCAGATTTCAAATAAGAAGTTCTGAAAATAAAATAGAAACCGCCTTTTTTAAGGCGGTTTTTTTTATCCTTTACAAACTGTGGATTTGTTACGATTCAGAAAGAATACAAAATTCCTGTAAAGGATTTTCAGAATTATCAATGATCAGCTGAATGAATTCTGCGCCATGAGCTGCATAATATTCCACCAGATTATGTACCCTTTCCTGGAGATTTCCCTGCGGAAATAATTGCTGGTATATTTTTCCAAACTGCCTTTCCATCGCTTCGAATTTTCTTTTTTCGGAACGATACATTTTCTTTTCCAGTGCGTTGATTTTTTCAACAG
>JANNZE010000529.1:0-1782 GCA_031410455.1 Chitinophagaceae bacterium
TGGGAAGCATCGGCGGTGGCGGACGCTATGATGATCTTACCGGTTTATTTGGCGTAAAAGACATTGCCGGTGTGGGCATCAGTTTCGGTGTAGACCGGATATATGATGTACTGGAAGAACTGAAGTTATTTCCGCCTGATCTGCAAAAAGGTCCCCAGGTATTATTCCTGAATTTAGGTGAAAAGGAATCCGCATTTTCCTACTCTTTATTACAGGAACTGAGAGCAGCCGGCATTTCCGGTGAATTGTTTCATGAAACGGCCAAAATGGACAAACAATTAAAATATGCAGACAAAAAAGGATTTCAGTTTGCCGTTATCATTGGCTCCCAGGAATTAGAAACCGGACAAGCGGTTGTAAAAGCGTTGTCAACGGGCCAGCAGGAAAAAATTTCTTTCCAAAACATACTTACTTTTATAAAACCATAAACTACTGATATGAAAATGACTTTACGTCTGCTTATTGCAATCTGTACCTTAACCCTTCTTTTTTCCTGTGGCAAAGACAGCAAACAGGGTATCCTGATCCCGAAAAATGCATCTGTTGCTGTTGTAGTGAACGGAGCCAGTATGTCTGAAAAGCTGCCGTGGGAAGAGTTGAAGAAAAATGAAATGTTCCAGAAACTATATGCCGATTCTACACTGGAAGCGTATCTGAAAACAGCGATGGACAACCCTGAAAATACCGGGATAGACACCAAAAAAGACCTGGTATTTTATATGATGAAAGATAGTTCAGGTGGATACATCGTTTTTAAAGGTGATATCAAGGACCAGGAAAAATTCAAAAATTTTAATAACAGTTTATTGAAAGGAAAAACTGTAACAACAGGTGATCAGAATAATATAGAAAACGATAAAATGATGGCCGTTTGGAACAAAGAACATTTTGCCATCATTGTAGACGCTCCCCAACTGGGTAACAAAAGATATAATGAGGTGAATGAGGTGAAAATAAAAAGAAATTTTACTGCAACAGCAACTGATATTTTATCGTTGAAAAAATCGAATACCCTGGCCGGTGATAAAAGATTCAGTACTATGATGGATACCAAAAATGATATCGCATTCTGGATGAATATGGAAGAACTGAACCGTGGTTCTGAGGCAATGGCTGCATTATCAATGATGAACCTGAATAAATTATATGAAGGTTCTGTTACAACTGCAACGTTAAATTTTGAAAATGGTAAGATCGGGATGGATGCCATTTCTTATTCTTCCAAAGAAATGACGGAGATCGTAAAAAAATATTCGGGCAGTTCGTTTGACAAAGAAATGATCCGCAGAATTCCATCCGAAAATGTTGCCCTGTTCTTTGCTTTGAATTTTAAACCGGAAGGTTTGAAGGAGTTTGTAAAATTGACCGGAATGGAAGGTATGATCAATATGGGAACCGCCATGGCAGGTTTTACCATTGATGATTTCATCAAAGCGATCAAAGGTGATATTTTGTTTGCGATGAACATGAATGTTGACTCCAATGGCAGACCAAAACCTGATTTTATATTTGCCAGTTCTATAAATGATAAACCCAGTTTTGAAAAACTGATCAATGCAGGAAAGAAAATGGGTGCACGTTCTAATGACATGGAAATGGCTTATTTTTCCAATGGAAAATATTTTGCCATCGGAAATAAAAAACCGATGATAGACCAGTATTTTTCGGGCAATCCTTCAGCGGATAAAGCATTTATGAAAGATATAAAATCCGGAAGCAGTACCGGCTATATGGACTTTCAATCGTTATTAAAATCCATACCTGCTCAAACGGACTCTTTTG
>JANNZE010000530.1:0-9782 GCA_031410455.1 Chitinophagaceae bacterium
AATATTCAACAAATAGATATGAGTTGATGACAATAAAAAAATTGTGCGAAAAAATCTACACTATTGTGGGAAATGCAGAAGTAAACTCTACAGTTTTTTAGTAAGTATTACTGGTAGAGTATAATATTGAAGGATCACGCAAATACTATAAGTCAAAAAAATTATTGATTAAAAACAGCTTTTATTTTACTTACCGCAAGCGCCTGAGCTTCTTTTGCCTGGGGAACAACCGCCGCCATTCCAAAGAACTCATGTGTAACGCCATCATATAATTTATATTCGGTTTCAACATTCGCTTCTTTTAATTTATCAGCCAGTAATTTACCTTCAGTTTGAAGAGGATCTATTTCAGCACCAATAATAAGTGTGGGTGGCAGACCTGCAAGATTGGCTTTCACCAGACTGATTCGTGGATCTGCTGCTGTGTTAACAGATGGTAATGCATTTTTTACAAACCATTCCATCATGGCCTTATTTAGCGGTTTTGCATTGGCATACTTTACATAGCTTTCACTATTTAAATCATTATTAGATACGGGATAGACCAATACCTGATATAAAGGCATTTTAATTTTTTTATCCCTTGCCATCATACTTACATTGGCAGCCAGATTACCACCCGCACTTTCTCCTACTACAGCAATTTTACTGGTATCTGCTTTTATAGATGCCGCATTTTTGAGAACCCATTGGTATGCATCAAAAGCGACCAGGTGTGCAGCAGGAAATTTATTTTCAGGGCCTTTAGGATATTCTACTGATACAACAACGGCATTAGCCTGTTCGCACAAACCTTGCGCACTGGCATCATACACGTCTATATCAGCTATCACCCAACCACCTCCGTGATAATACACGATAACCGGTAATGTGGCCGATGAATTTTTGGGTGTGTAAATTCTGATATGCGTATTCCCACCGGTAACAGGAATATCTTTTCCCATGGTATCACATTGTGGCGGAGGAATGGAAATATTATTTTCCTTAATCAGGGCCATAACCGCATCTTTTGGAGTTGGCTGCATACGGGCTTCTTTTGCATCCAATGTCTCAATGGGTTTTCCACCCATAGAAACTAATTTTTCCATTACGGCCTGCATTTCTGGTTTAATGGAAGGGCCCCATTCCGGTGTTGTCCCGGTTGGTTTTAAAGAATTTTCTTTACTATTATTATCTAACATACTATCTTTTTTAGCTACTTCAACAGATGAATCTTTTGATTGGGTGTTGCAGGATAAGAGGGAAACAAAACAAAAACTAATGCACAGTATTGTAAGACCCCGGGGAAATTTAATGAACATAAAATCAGATAAAGTTTACAGAATAATTTGAATAATCAAATTCATCCTACAAACATTATGCTCATATTTAAACTTTTGCAAATAGATTGAAATTTATAAAGGATATCTTGGTATTCGTACAGATAAGTACGCTTATTTTAAGGATTGCTTTTAATGATGGAATATCATATTTTGTCATGCTGAAAAATGATTTTTAAATAGATATTGTTTTCCTCATATCCATATTAATTTTACTGTTGAGCACTTTTAATAAAATCTCTCCTACATGAAATATTTCTTCAAACGAATTATACAATGGAGCCGGTGCAAGCCTGATCACTTCCGGTTCTCTCCAGTCCCCTACTACACCTTCGTTTTGTAATGCAGCATATATTTCTTTTCCCTGCTGCTTTACAATAATTGACAATTGAGCTCCACGTTCATTACCAGCAGGCGTAAGAATCTTAATATTAAAATGCTGAATAAATTTTTCTGCTATTTCCATTACAATAAAATGCAGAAAGCCCGTGAGTAAAATTCTTTTTTCTATGAGCGAATGCATACCTGCTTCTCTGAATATTTCAAGTGAAGTTTTAAGCGGAGCCATTAATAAAACCGGTGCTGTGCTTAATGCCCATCCATCTGCTCCGGCAGCTGGCTCAAATTCTTTTTGCATTAAAAATCTGCTGGAAATGTTATTTCCCCACCATCCTGTAAATCTTTGAAGGTCCTGCCGGTTACCATGCCTTTCGTGGATAAATACCGCACCAATTCCACCCGGACCGGAATTTAAATATTTATATGTACACCAGCAGGCAAAATCTACATTCCATTCATGCAATTTTAGTAACACATTGCCTGCAGCATGCGCAAGGTCATAACCTACCACGGCACCGGCTTTATGACCTGCAGCAGTAATTTTGTCCATATCAAAAACTTGTCCGGTATAATAATTTACACCCCCCATCCATATCAAAGCAAGTTCCTGTGAATGTAAAGAAATCGTTTCTATAATATCATCGTTACGCAACGTTTGCTCTCCGCTGCGAGGTTCCAATTCAATTAATATATCTGTAA
The DNA here is from genome assembly GCA_031410455.1 of Chitinophagaceae bacterium. GTDB lineage: Bacteria > Bacteroidota > Bacteroidia > Chitinophagales > Chitinophagaceae > Ferruginibacter. The sequence goes on from JANNZE010000530.1 coordinate 2,358, forward strand.
GTTTCAAACCTCTGAACCGGGCTTGCGATGCCAGTACATAAAGGTCAGAAGGGAAAGATCCTTTCTCACAAATTATTTTAAACCGCTGCTTTGTTGGTTGGTAGAATGACACCATCAACAAATGAATGTTTACCGAAAGTGAATTCATAATGGCAATTTCAAAGGCACTGGCACCTACCAACAACCCCATATCTTCCTTTAATTGTATTTGATATTGTATCCATGGATTTTCAGTTTTAAAATGTGCTTCAACACCATAATCTGCCCATTTATCTAATTCAATCTCCATTTGAGATTTTACAGTTTTAGGCTGCATTCCTAAAGAGTTTCCACACAGATAAATAATATCTTTACCATCCTGTTTTGGCAATCGAAATTGATTTCTGTATTTTCTTAAAGGATCTGCCTCGTCTAAGGCCCTTGCAAACGCTAAGGTATTTTCGTAACGCATCTTTGTTTAGCTTAAAATTGATGAAATAAATAAAGGGATTTTTTCTTCTAATTTCCCTTGTGCTATTGTTTTAATAAAGGCACTTCCTATAATTGCGCCTGAAGCAGATTGTGACGCGATCTCAAAACTATGCTTATCAGAAATACCAAAACCAATCAGTATGGGGTTGGAAAGATTGGCGTCCTTAATTCTCTGATAATTTTTAATTTCAAACGCTACCGGGGACCCAGTTACGGAAGAAGAAGATACCAGGTAAATAAATCCTTTACTGTTTGCATCAATATATTGCAGCCTTTGTTCTGGTGTTTGGGGTGTTATCATAAAAATATTATACACATTTTTGCATTCGAATATTTGTTTATAATCGTTTATATAAATTTCCAAAGGGAGATCCGGAATAATTACTCCGTCAATTCCTGTTTCTACACAACAGTTTAAAAACTTCTCCATACCGAAATGGAATACAGAATTATAATAGCCCATCAATATAACCGGTATGCTAACAACGTTTCTAAAATTTTTAAGTTGCTCAAATAACAAACTGAGCGTCATTCCATTTTCAATTGCCTGGTGACTGCTTTGTTGAATGACTGTTCCATCTGCCATAGGATCAGAAAACGGGATACCAATTTCAATCAAATCAGCTCCACTTTTTTCGAGGAGTGCGGTAATCCTGACGGTATCATTGAGTGCTGGAAAACCTGCAGTAAAATAAACCGATATAATTTTTTCTTTTTTACGATCAAATAATTCATCTATCCTGTTTTGCATATACTTGATTTAAAAAGCACAAAAAGTCATGAAATATTCCTTTTTGTATTGTTCTGTTTTAAGATAATCTGAATAAGCTGCCATATCCTTATCGCCTCTGCCCGATAGACAAATAACTACCACATCCTCTTTTTTAAATTCTATTTTATCTAACACCGCCAATGCATGGGCAGATTCAAGTGCGGGAATAATACCTTCTGTTTTGGAAAGCTCAACACCTGCCTTTAAAGCCTCTGTGTCTGTTATATAAACCGACTGTGATCTTTTAGTTTCATACAAATGTGCATGCAGTGGACCTATTCCCGGATAATCTAATCCGGCTGAAATGGAATACGGTTCTGTGATCTGTCCATCATCTGATTGCATTAATAATGTTTTACTTCCATGTAACACTCCTTTTGTACCTAAAGCCGTAGTGGCAGCTGAATGTCCACTGTACACTCCTCTTCCGGCCGCTTCAGCAGCAATTAATTTTACGTTTTCATTATCCAAAAAATGAAAAAAAGCACCGGCAGCGTTACTTCCTCCACCTACACAGGCGATCACATAATCAGGTGCGGCGAGGTTTGTTTTTTCCATAAGTTGCTTTTGAATTTCTTTGCTGATGACTGATTGGAAATAACTTACCAATTCCGGATACGGATGTGGCCCTACAACAGATCCGATGATGTAATGCGTATCTTCTGCGTTATTGATCCAATCGCGTATGGCTGCATTTGTTGCATCTTTTAAGGTCATACTTCCGGAGTTTACCGCGATAACCTTTGCACCCAACAGCATCATTCTGTCTACATTGGGTTGTTGTCTTTCCATATCAACCTTTCCCATATAAACCACACATTCCATATCCATTAATGCGCATACTGTTGCCGTTGCTACACCATGCTGACCTGCGCCTGTTTCGGCAATAATTCTTTTTTTTCCTAACTTTTTAGCCAATAATATTTGCCCAACGGTATTATTAATTTTATGTGCTCCGGTATGATTAAGATCTTCCCGTTTCAGGTAAATATTGGTGTTGTATTTTTTAGATAAGCGGGTAGCAAAATATAAGGGAGAGGGCCGTCCTACATAATCTTTTAAAATCAATTCCAGTTCCTGCTGAAATGCAACATCTGTAATTGCATCCCTATAAACTTTCAATAAATTTTCAACATTGGCAAATAACATTTCAGGTATATAGGCACCACCGAAAGATCCATAAAAACCATTTTTATCTATTGTATATTTCATATGATGAGTTTTTGATAATGGTAATAATTTCTTTTGCTTTCAAAATATTTTTAAACCCGGGAGCATCTTCAATGCGGCTGTTAATATCTATCCCGTAGATATTCAGACCCTTAAGATTTAGTGCTTCCTGTATATTGTCCATTCCAATCCCTCCGCTTAAAAAGAATGGAACTTCCTGGTTGTATTCTTGTAATTTCTGCCAATTAAATACAATACCATTTCCCCCTTTATTAGCTCCTTTTGTATCAAACAAAAAATAGTTGCAGGAATTTTTATAAGAAGCAGTATCAGTAAAATCAAAATGATCATCTACAGAAAATGCTTTGATCACCTCTATACCTGATGTTATGAAATAATCACATAATTCAGGTGATTCATGTCCATGAAATTGTACTGCTTGCAACTTATACATCTGAATCTGCTCTTGTATGAATTCCAATTCTGCATCCACAAATACACCCACTTTATGTATGTTAGTATACAAAATATCTTCAGGTTTAAGTGATGATGCAGCATTGCGTGGAGATGTATCATAAAAAATAAATCCAACATAATCAGGATCAAGTTTTATCAATTCATCAAAATTGTCACGGTATTTAATTCCGCAAATCTTTATTTTCATGTAAATGTTGTTTGATTTTTAAATCAATTATAAATTCTTCACAAGCCATTTCGGGTTTTTCTGCCGACATAAAAGTTTCACCAATAAGGAAACCTTTAAAACCTTTCTGTTGTAATAGAATAATATCTTCAGGGCTTTTGATTCCGCTTTCTGATACCTTTACCATGTGCTGGGGAATGTGATCATATAATTTCAAAGACGTTTCCAAAGACACTGAAAAGTTTTTCAGGTTACGGTTATTCACCCCTACTAAATCTATTAATTCATTGATATGACCCAGTTCTGACTCTTGGTGTATTTCGAGCAAAACTTCCATGCCTGTTTGCCTGGCTAAGCTGGAAAGTGTGCGCAACTTTAAGGGTGAAAGTATGGCCGCAATCAACAGAATAACATCAGCCCCCATGTGCTTTGCTTCCATAACCTGGTATTCATCTATAATAAAATCTTTTCGAAGTATTGGGCAACTATTGATTCGAGATCTACGCAGATCTTCCGGAGTTCCTCCAAAATAATTTGAATCTGTTAATACAGACAATGCGGAAGCGCCGGCTTTGATATAACCACTTGTAACTTCCATAACATCTGAATGTTTGTTGATAATTTGTCGGGATGGAGATTTTCTTTTGAACTCTGCAATGATCCCTGTAGTTTCCTTTTGAAGCAATACCTCACGCAGTGAAAAACAGGGTATCAAAAAACTGTTCTCAAATTTTTTCACTGGTATTTCCTTTTTTTTTGTAATTAACTCCCGCTTTTTAGCGGCAACAATATTTTGTAAAATGGTTTCCATTTAGTTTTGGGTTAAAGTTTTAAAACATTGAAGTGCTTTTTTCGAACTTAGAGAGTCTGATGCCATCGAAATACAATTCTTGAGTGAATAATCCGGGTAATAACATCGTATCGCTATAGCTGCATTAATAATCACCACATCTTGTTGTTCTTTTGTACCATTCGCCTGTAATATTTTTGTAAATATTTTGGCAGATTCTTCCACATTTCTGCCACCTTTTATTGCATCAGGATGAATTTTTTTACAGTTTAATTCATCAGGCGTCATAATTTTATTATCATCCCTGCTGATCAATTTACAATTCCCTGTAAGTGATATTTCGTCGTAGCCATCTTCAGAATGAATAACTGTATAATTAATATTCGTTTGCCGGAGAATGTGATCGTACAATTTTGTGAGAGCGGTATCAAACACTCCCAATACCTGAACTGTAGGTGATGACGGATTAATCAGTGGTCCCAGCATATTGAAAAATGTTTTGACCTTTAATTCCTTCCTGACCTCTGAAACGTGTGCTAAACCTTTTTGAAATAATGGAGCATGTAAAAAAGATATACCGGCGGTTTCGATTTCTTTACGGATTACAGCAGGTGAATGGCTGAACTGGTAACCGAAGTATTGTAGTAAGTCAGAAGAACCACAAACAGATGAAACAGAATAATTTCCATGTTTGGCCACCGGAATTCCCGCACCTGCCACAATAAAAGCAGCCAACGTAGAAATATTGAAAGTATTTTTATTGTCTCCGCCTGTACCACATATATCCATTGGTTTATAGGTTGATAAATCAATCTTATCACCAGCTTCCAGCAAAGCATCTCTGAAACCGGAAAGCTCTTCAGCAGCTATAGGCCTGATAAGAAATATCGTTATGAAAGCAGCAATCTGTGAGCGATTAAATTCACCGTTACAAATTTTAAGAAGTGCCTGTTTTGCTTCTGACCTGGATAATTTATTGGTTACAATTGTATCGTTCAATGTAATATTCATAATAGAAAATAAAATGTCATAAAATAAAAAACCCGCTGTGAACAGCGGGCTTAAAAGTTATCTTAACAACTATATCAATGCCATGCAGTCCACCATAAGCTTATCTTATTGTGCCACCATGATTGATTTATAGTACTGATATTTTGCATTGAGATTGTAAAAATAAAGATTAAAAGAAGAAACGTAAAATTTTATATTTTGGATTGTTATACAAAAATAAGGCCTGAATTAAAGTAAGCATTCTATTAAAATAATTTTTTTGGTCAGGATCATGCAGAGATCGCTCTCAGATTTTGTTTATTATTTTTCATTTAAATGGTTAAATACTAAAGAATACATTTATAAAGTGAATCTATAATAAACATTGCTCTTTTAAGCACCGATCTGTTTTTCTTGAATTTAATAAATTTTATAGCAATTAAAGTCTGGTAGTTATCAGCCAATACTTACCTACTATTGTTATCGACTTTAAGTCTTATGTTTTTAAAAGTCACCTGGTATTAATGATTATGCCCTTTATGAATGGTTGTTTTAGTTGATTCAATTTTTACAAGATCCATTTGACACACAGAACATTTTCCGGCGTTTTCATACATTTTCTCCCCTTCACATTTCATAGGACACTGATAAGCTGCCTTCATTTCTGACATTGCTTTAACTGGTTTCATTTGCATATTACATACCGGGCACATACCATTTTTAAGATATTGCTTTTCTCCTTCACATTTCATCGGGCACTGATAAGCTGTTTTCACTAATGGAGTTGATTTAATTGGTTTCATCTGCATATTACAAACCGGGCATTTACCATTTTTTAGATATTGTTTCTCTCCTTCACATTTCATAGGGCACTGATAATGCATGGCAGCCGATTCTTTTTTCATTTTACTTTTCATTTTCGTTTTTTGTGCGTCCGCAGCGCTGAAACTTAAGATGGCAATAGCCATACATACCATCATTTTTAAATTTTTCATTGTTTGTTTTTTTATTGTTATTTAATATTTTAGTATGTAATAGTTAAGCCTGCGCCTAACCCCATATCACTATCATAATGCGTGGAAAGTGATAAGTATTTTGAAATGATGTAACGAAAGCCTGTCATATATTCTTTATCTGTATTTATCATCATGGCAAATCGTAACCTGCGGCTAACGGGTATATCTTCTCTGCTGAATTGAAAACGGAACTTTCCATCTCCATCTACCCTGCCATCAGCAATAAATAGCATAGGCAATGTGTACGCAATACCTGCAACAACCGTTTTACGATTGTTTTTATTGCTTGTTTGTCCAAACCCGTTTTTATCTTCATTACCGAAAATGTTTTTAGGACCGCCTTCAATTTTATAATGATAATCAAAACCTACGTATGGATACCACCATTGCATTCTGCCTAAATAACGACCCACCATCGTTTCACTTTCATAACCATGCATCTTATGTTTTCCCAAATGCCATAAGGTACTTATTTTCCAGCGTGTTTGTGCAAGCATAAATTCACCATCTACTCCATTACTTTCCAAACCCAGCCTTCCCATAGGATGAAATTTTCTGTCTTCAGCATTTAAGCCACGCCTTGCCACTTTGGGATTAGAAATATCTGTTTTGTCAGGCAATGGATTATCGTAACTAAACACTCTGCCCATGCCACTCATCATATGATACAAAATATGACAATGGAAGAACCAATCTCCTCCCCGTTCATTTGCATTGAATTCAATAGTATCTCTTTCCATAGGCATGATGTCAATGATGTTTTTCATAATGGCATATTCTCCCTGCCCATTCAGTAACCTGAAATCATGTCCATGAAGATGCATCGGGTGACGCATCATACTATTATTAAAAAGAATTATTCTAATGTTCTCTCCTTTTTTAATAAGTATCTTATCTGTTTCTGAAACCACTTTATTATCGAGACTCCAAACATATCGGTTCATATTTCCGGTGAGGTCAAATTTTAAAACTTTCCACGGCCCTTCAGGCAAAGAAGTTTTTTGAGGTGCCCTCAACATTTCATAGTTGAGAGATACAATATCTGAATTATCCTTATCCATGTCCATACCAGACATTTGATGGCTGCTGTGATCAATTTGTTTTGTATCGTTCATTTTCATACCACCTGTATGGGTTGTATCATCTGGATTTTCAGGACCTGTTATTTCAGGATACATTACCGTATTCATATCCATGATCTGATTTTGCATTTTCATCCCATCCATTTCTATCATGTTGCCCTTCATATCCATCATATCATTCATCATCTGCATTCCAGCAAAATATTTTGGTCTTAAAAATTTATTGGCGTGTACTTTTTCACCACTGCCTAACCACATAGATGCAGATTTAGTTCGGTCTTCAGGCGTCACTAAAAATTCATAACTTTTGTTTTCAGGAATAGTTAATACTACATCATAGGTTTCAGAAACAGCAATTATTAACCTATCTACTTCTACAGGTTCTACATCATTCCCATCTGTTGCCACAACAGTTATTTTGCCACCGGAATAACTAAGCCAGAAATAATCTGATGCTCCTCCATTTGCAATACGAAGACGTACTTTGTCTC
>JANNZE010000531.1:0-4364 GCA_031410455.1 Chitinophagaceae bacterium
CGTGAAAGGAGATCTTCATAATTATGTTTTTTTATGCTGAAATAGCCAGCCATGCCATCATGCCCATACCTTGTTCAATGGCAGATTCGTCTATGTTAAAGGTAGGTGTATGTACATTACTGGTAATACCTTTTGAGGCATTTCCTGCCCCCAGCCTGAAAAAACAGGCAGGGATCTTTTGAGAATAATAAGCAAAATCTTCTGCACCCATTCTCAATTCGGTTTCACTCACATTTTCTTCGCCGGCAAATTGCTCTGCCAGTTTTCTTCCTGTTTCACTTAATTCTATATCATTCCACACGAATGGATATCCAACATCCACATGAACATCCGCTTCTGCTCCCATGGATTCCACCAGTAGAACTGCCTGCTTTTTAATAAGTTCATGCGCTTTAAATCGCCAGTCTTCATTCATCGCCCTTAGCGTTCCCATCAGTTTAACTTCAGAAGGGATCACATTGGTGGTATTGCCGGCCTGAAAGGAAGTAATGGATAAAACGGAAGGATTAAACGGATCACAATTACGCGAAATGATCTGTTGTAAACTTATGATGAGATGGGATGCAATAAGAATGGGATCGGCCGTAAATTGCGGAGCCGCGGCATGCCCGCCCTTTGCTTTAATGGTGATGTAAATTTCATCGGCACTGGCCATCACCATTCCGCCACGGAAACTGAATTTTCCCGCTTCCATTCCCGGATGTACATGCAGTGCGAAAATTTTCTGAGGGGCAGGATTTTCCAGTACACCGTCTTTTATCATAAGGCTTGCACCCCCGGGATTTTTTTCTTCGCCCGGCTGAAAGATAAGTTTCACCGTACCTTCCCACTCTGCCCTGGTCTCATTCAGAATTTTTGCAGCGCCCAGTAGACAGGTCGTATGCACATCGTGCCCGCATGCATGCATCACTCCTTCGTTCTTTGATTTGTAAGCAACATCATTTTGTTCTGTGATAGGCAAAGCATCCATATCGGCACGCAATGCAATTATTTTTTTACCGGGATTTTTTCCTTCGATAATTCCTGTAACACCAGTTGTTGCCATTACGGTGAATGGAATATTCCAGGAACGCAATTGCTGCTGAATGAATGCAGAAGTTTCAAATTCCTGGTAACTTAATTCAGGGTGTGCATGAAGATGATGTCTTATGTCAACAAACTCACCTGCATATTGTGCAGCGAGCTGCCGGATCTTTTCAATCATTCAGATAATTTTACATGAAGATAGAAAAGGAATGTTATTCGTCTGCAACAGGTTTTTCAGGCTTCACTTCTATCTTTTCAGGAAGCACATAAATATTACCTGTAACTATTTTATTATCGTTAAGGTGTTTCTTTACTTTTTCTGCATCTTTCTTATCCAGGAAATTACCAAACTTCAGTTTGATGTAAGGCGACTGGAAGATCATATAAACTTTCTGATCAGGATACAATTGTAAAAGACGCGTGCGCAGATTCATGGCTTCATTCCTGTCATTCGTACTCAACACCATCAACCGGTAACCTTTGGCTGTTCTCGCAGCACTTTCGGCCATTGCTTCATTGAATTCTGACATTTTTTTGCCAAGTGTTTCCAGGCGTGGATCTTTATTATAAGTAATTGTACCAGCTATAATACTGTCCTGCGAAAAGGCAGAAGAACCAGAGAAAAGCAGGAAAATGAAAATAAATTTATACATAAGTCTGTTGATCTTTTGGTCAAAAATCATTCCATCAATTCAAAGAGGCATAATCGTGTAATAGAATAGCAACATTTTTTGAAATGACACGGCTTGCGCCCTCTTCCAGAAACATTTTAGCCTGCTTATATGTACCGTCGCAATGGGCCTGAACGGGAATGGTATCTGCCAGGCAGGAACGGATAAATCCTACATTTTCCGCAATGGCATGTTCCGAAAAACCGGAGGACGTTATCAATGCATCAACTTCGGCAATGCCATAAATGTCACAGCATTTTTTAATTTCATCATTGGTCAGTAAACCAGCTTCGATACAGATCTTCAGCGGTTTGTTTCTTGCTTTAGTAACCTGTATGATACTCGAAATTTCTTTTGCAATATATTGCCAGTCACTATTTTTTATAGCGGTGATGCTGGCCATCATTTCCAGCTCATCCACATCGTCCACTATTGCCAGCAGTATCTCTGCAAGTTTGGATTCAATGGCTGAATATCCATAAGGGAACCCTACCATTGTGGCAGTTTTTACCAGTGAATTTTTCAATTGTTCTTTAGCTGCTTTCACAAATAGAGGAGGCACGCTCACAGCTGCAAAATTATTGGACACCGCCAGCAAACAATGCTGTTGGATATCATCTAATGTGGTGAGCGGATCTGTTATTACAGATTCAATTTTTGCTGTAAAGTCCATAATTAAAAAAAGCATTCACAAGGAATGCTTTTAAATTTATTCAAATGTAATTAATTCTCTCTTCCGTGGCATTGCTTGAATTTTTTGCCACTGCCGCAAGGGCATGCATCATTCCTTCCTACTTTTGGATCCACCCTGATAGGTGCCTGCTTTACAGGAACAGAAGGATCGTAATAATCATTTTCATTGGCTGCATAATCCGCACCTGCTGCTTCTATCTCCTGCTTGTTTACATTCATACGGCTCATGTCGGTTTTCTTCTCACGGCCCTCACGGATACTTCCTGCATTGGTTTGTTCCATTGGAATTCCGGCGTGTGCCAGGAAACTTACAATGTCTTTATTTACCTGGTCATCCATTTGTTTGAATGCGTTGAATGCTTCGATCTTATAGATCACCAAAGGATCCTTTTGCTCGTATCCTGCTGTTTGTACACTGTGACGAAGATCATCCATAGAACGCAGATGCTCTTTCCAAGCATCATCAATGAGCGCAAGTGTGATACTGCGTTCCAATGCACTTCCCAGTTCCATACCGCCCGTAGACATATATTTATCGAGATTGGCGATCGCCTGAATAGCTTTACGGCCATCTGTAAACGGAACAGCCACATTTTCAATCTGTGCACCCTGTTCTTTACGAATGTTGGTTATTACTTCCATCGTTTGTTGAGCGACGGCCTTCTTTTTTTGATTGTATCTTTCGATGGCTTCGAGGTATAATTTTTCAGACAACTGACTGGCATCTGTTTTTTCCAGATCATTTGCCGTGATCTGCGTTTCAATTCCGAACTGCATGATCACTGCCAGTTTGAAACCTTCATGATCATTATTTTCTTTGTGCGACAATACCAGCCCTTCGGCAACAGAATAAAATGCATTATCCAGGTCCAAAGCCAACCTGTCTCCAAACAAAGCATGATTACGTTTACCATACACCACATTACGCTGCTTGTTCATTACATCATCGTATTCCAGCAAACGTTTGCGGATACCGAAGTTATTTTCCTCCACTTTTTTCTGTGCACGTTCAATTGATTTGGTGATCATACTATGTTGTATCACCTCACCTTCCTTGTATCCCATCCTGTCCATCAGACCTGCAATACGCTCACTTCCGAACATACGCATCAGGTCATCTTCCAGCGATACATAAAAATTAGATGTTCCCGGATCTCCCTGACGTCCGGCACGACCACGTAACTGGCGATCCACACGGCGACTTTCATGTCTTTCCGTACCTAAGATCGCAAGTCCGCCTGCTTCCTTAACACCGGGTCCCAGTTTAATATCTGTACCACGACCCGCCATGTTGGTTGCAATGGTAACAGCTCCTGCAAGTCCGGCTTCAGCAACAACCTGCGCCTCTCTGGAGTGCTGCTTCGCATTCAGAACATTATGCGGAATATTTTTTTGCTTGAGAATACGGCTCAATAATTCACTCACTTCCACGGATGTTGTACCAACCAGGCAAGGTCTTCCTTCTGTTCTTAATTTTTCAATTTCATCTATTACAGCACCGTATTTTTCTTTCTTGGTTTTATAAACAAGATCCTGTTCATCTTTACGGATCGCTTTTACGTTTGTAGGTATGTTAACCACATCCAGTTTATAAATCGTCCAGAATTCTGCTGCTTCTGTTTCCGCAGTACCGGTCATACCACACAACTTGTGGTACATCCTGAAATAGTTCTGTAATGTTACGGTAGCATAGGTTTGTGAAGATGCTTCAATCTTTACATTTTCCTTTGCTTCAATGGCTTGGTGCAAACCGTCAGAATAACGGCGGCCATCAAGAATACGGCCAGTTTGCTCATCCACAATCTTCACCGCATCTTCCATTACCACATACTCAATATCCTTATCAAATAAAGTATAGGCTTTTAATAATTGCTGAACCGTGTGAATCCTGTCTGCTTTTATAGAGTAATCATTCAGCAATAATTCTTTCTGATGTAATTTTTCTTCGGCGCTTAGATCACTCTTTTCAATTTC
>JANNZE010000532.1:0-3258 GCA_031410455.1 Chitinophagaceae bacterium
ATTATTAACAACGATCGTTTTGAGGATATTCAGATTTCTTTTTTGAAATTCGGCTGGTGGGGGAATACTGGCCTCTATCTCAGGCAACGTAGGTTTTTTTATATCTGCCGGAGGATTTACAGTAGCTGTTTCTAAAGAAGAAGGTTTGATATTCCCCACCATCGCAGGCTTTCTTTTCTTTTCATTTTTGGCCATCGTATTGGGTGGTACAACACTCAATTTACCGGGCAATATTTTTTTCTTTGCCTGTGGAATATTTTTGGCCACGCCTTGATTGTATCCCGTAAAATTCGCCTGGAGCGTTCTTCTCGTTAGTTCCGTAACACCAAAACCACAATCGCCTTTCTGATTGGGTTGAGGAATCCAGTTTCCTTTCAGCGTTTCCCCTTCCTTGTCAGCACTGTAATTCAATTTATGGATCTGTAAACAATTGCTGATGTCTGTAGGAACATTGGTTTTTGTTCTTTCCGTTTCTTTGATCTCCGCATATTTCAATTTGGGATTGAATGTTCCTTCCACTTTACAGATCGTATAAAAACGCTTTCCGCCTTCTGTAAAATAAGTGTAAGAAAAACCAGTTATTCTGGTGCCGCTTAATTCCAGTTCAAGTACATATTCGCATTCATCTCCTCCCCAGTTTGGCCGGCTGGTACTTTTATCTATAAAAATTCCTTTCCATTGCCCTTTAATCTTTTGAGCATAGGTATTCAAAAACAAAAATGCGGTAAAAATGAGGAGTATAAGTCTTATCATAATTAAAAGCCCACCGATTCTGAACTGCAATAATAGATTAACCATCAAAGATATTGTCATACTAGCAAAGACTTCGTTAAATTTGCCCTTCAAAAACCTGCGATACTGTACATGATAAAAATAACTTTACCGGACGGTTCTGTAAGAGAATACGAGAAAGGAACAACAGCACTGGATATTGCAAAATCCATCAGTGAGGGACTGGCCAGAAAAGTGCTGGCCGCCAATATTGACGGACAAACCACGGACATCACGCTTCCCATTCACAACGACTGCAGTTTACAATTGCTCACGTGGGATGATAATTCCGCCAAATCCACTTTCTGGCATTCATCCGCCCACCTGATGGCCGAGGCTGTGGAAGCTACTTTTCCCGGTGTAAAATTCTGGGTAGGACCGGCCATTGATAAAGGTTTTTATTATGATATGGACCTTGGTGACCGCAAAATGCATGACGACGACCTGGCATTATTGGAAAAGAAAATGAATGAGCTGGCGAAACAGAATAACAGTTTCACCCGTAAATCCATTTCCAAGCCTGAAGCCATACAGTATTTTACAGAAAAAGGCGATGAATATAAATTAGATCTTCTCCAGAACCTGAATGATGGCGAGATCACCTTTTATACACAGGGAAATTTTACGGATCTGTGCCGTGGCCCGCATATTCCGCATACCGGTTTTATTAAAGCTATAAAACTTACCAGCATTGCCGGAGCCTATTGGAAAGGGGATGAAAAAAATAAACAGCTTACACGCGTATATGGTGTAACATTTCCTAACCAGAAGGAACTGGATGAATACCTGGTGATGCTGGAAGAAGCCAAAAAAAGAGATCATCGTAAACTGGGCAAGGAACTCGGAATCTTCACTTTTGATGATGATATCGGCCAAGGACTTCCTTTGTGGTTGCCAAATGGAACAGTCATTATAGAAGAACTCGAAAAACTGGCAAAAGAAACAGAAAATAAGGCCGGGTATAAAAGAGTGGTGACGCCACACATTGGCAAAGAAAGTCTATACCTTACCAGTGGTCATTTGCCATATTATGAAGACAGTATGTATCCGCCGATGGAACTTGACGGAACCAAATATTATCTGAAGGCGATGAACTGTCCTCATCACCATAAAATATTCGGAGCCGAACCTAAAAGTTATAAAGATCTTCCGTTGCGCCTTGCCGAATACGGAACCTGTTACCGCTATGAACAAAGTGGTGAATTGTTCGGTCTGATGAGAGTGCGTTGCCTGCATATGAACGATGCACATATTTATTGCACGCATGAACAGTTTGCAGATGAATTCCGTGCAGTGAATGATATGTACGTTAAGTATTTTAAGATCTTCGGAATTGATAAATATGTGATGCGTTTAAGCCTTCATGAACCATCCAAACTGGGAAAGAAATATATTGATGAACCTGAACTGTGGAAGCAAACCGAAGATATGGTTCGTAAAGTGCTTATCGAAAGTAATATTCCATTTGTGGAAGTACAGGATGAAGGTGCTTTCTACGGGCCTAAAATAGACGTTCAGATATGGAGTGCGATCGGCAGAGAGTTTACACTGGCTACCAACCAGGTGGATTTTGCACAGGGTAAGAGATTCGGGCTGGAATTTACCAATAAAGACAATGCCGCGGAAACACCACTGATCATTCACCGTGCTCCGCTGGGAACACATGAAAGGTTCATCGGCTTCCTGCTGGAACATTATGCAGGTAAATTTCCAGTATGGCTGGCACCTTTACAGGTGAAGATTTTGCCGATCAGCGATAAGTTCATGGATTATGCAAATACAATTTTGGAAACAATGAAAAATGCTGATATTCGTGCTGAAATCGACGATCGCAGCGAAAAGATCGGTAAAAAGATCCGCGATACGGAGATGGCCAGAGTACCTTATATGCTGGTGATCGGTGAAAAAGAAATGAACGAAAATCACGTTTCTATCAGGAGACAGGGGAAAGGAGATCTGGGAAGTCGCTCATTGGAACAATTTATGTTAGACATTAACATAGAAATAAAAGACAGAGTAGAAATTTAATCTATAACATCCGGAACAAACGGAACAAACAACATTGTAAATTAAAATCAATAAATGGCATTTCCTCCACGGGCACCACGAGGTGCGTTCAACCCCCGCTTCAAAAAAGAACAACAACAGGAGCATCGTACCAACCACATGATCAAAGTGCCGGAAGTACGGCTGGTAGGTGAAAATATTGAAGTAGGCGTGTATCCCACTGCAGATGCATTAAAAATTGCACAATCACAACAACTTGATCTTGTAGAAATTTCACCGGGAGCCAATCCTCCTGTTTGTAAGGTCATTGACTATAATAAATTCCTTTACGACGAGAAGAAGAAGAAAAAGGAAATGAAGGCGAAATCTAAAACGAGTGAAGTGAAAGAGATTCGTTTTACGCCTAATACAGATGAACATGACTTCGAATTCAAATGTAAGCACGCTGAAAAATTCCTGCTGGATGGTGATAAAGTAAAA
>JANNZE010000533.1:0-10323 GCA_031410455.1 Chitinophagaceae bacterium
CACATCTGGAATAGCCGATGAGGAATTGCATGATCATTATACACAACTATTGAGAAATTCCGGAGTGATTTTATACGGTAGAGTAACGTATCAGCTGATGGAATACTGGCGTCCATTTTGTACAAGAAAGTTCAGGAGAAAGATCACACGATGATTTTGCAAAAGCAATTAATGAAATACCAAAGCTGGTATTTTCCAATACACTTAAAAAATTGGAATGGAGTTCTGCAAGCCTGTCCACAAAAAATCTGAAGTAATCTATTGAAGATTTATTGCAACAGGAAGGAGGTGATATCCTGATAGGAAGCCGGAGCCTGATAATAGCCTTATTGAATGAAAATTTAGTGAATGAATTCCAGTTATGTATACAACCTGTGATAGCGGGGAAGGGGTTGCCTTTATTTGATAAAATAGCTGACAAAAAAATATTTGCACTTTCCAAAACTAAAATTCTGCAACATTCGGGATCGGTGATACATTATTACAGAAGGTGCTGAAAAAATGAATACTATACACTGGAAGTTCCTTCAACATCATCCGGAGTTAATGCAGTGATATTAATTGTTCTTGTTCTACTTGTTCTGCTGCTTGTGGAATATGCAGTTGAAAAGATTTGGCATTACATTAGATTATCAGCCATATGATCAGTAAGAACATGAACTCCGATAAATTCAGAAACATAGAGAGGCTGAGTAAATTAATGGACTCGCAATTTGTGATCCCGGGTACGAATATCCGTTTCGGACTGGATAGTTTGATCGGTTTGATCCCGGGTGCAGGCGATCTTTCCACATTTGTTGTTTCAGGTTTTATGGTTTCAGTACTTGCTAAAAACGGCGCAAGCGGATTTGTGCTATCCAGGATGATTCTGAATATTGTTATTGACGCAGTGGTGGGATCTGTGCCCGTTCTGGGAGATATTTTTGATGTGGCATTTAAAGCCAATCAGAAGAATTTACGGCTCATGCGGGAACATTACCAGGAGGGCAGGCATAAAGGCGGAGCGTGGAAAGTTGTAGTGCCATTGCTGTTATTTGTATTGATCACCATAGCCGGGATTGCCTGGCTGAGTTACATTTTTATCAGATGGCTGATACATCTATTCTGATCAGACAATTTCCAGTAATTCCACTTCAAAAATCAGTGTACTGTTTGGACCAATATGTGTTCCCACCTGCTGTGAACCATAGGCCAGTTCTGATGGAAGAAATAATTTCCATTTACTGCCAACCGGCATCAGCTGAACGCCTTCGGTCCAGCCTTTTATTACCCTGTTAAGCGGGAAAGTAGCAGGCTGTTTTCTAACAACTGAAGAATCGAAAACAGTTCCGGTGATGGTTGTTCCATGATAATGGCATTTTACAGAATCCTGCGCAGTTGGTTTGGGACCATTACCTTCCTTTATAATTTCGTATTGTAATCCGCTGGGAGTTTCAACAACACCTTCCCGTTTTTTGTTCTCTTCCAGAAACGTTTTTCCTGCTACAGAATTGGCCTCTGCTTTTTCTTTATTCATTTGTGCAAGTCTGTCAGAAATTCCCATAAAAAATATTTGAAGATGCAAAATAACTTAATTAATGCATCTTCAAATATTCAATAAAAGGTTTTGTGAAATTATCCTATTGAACGAAGCCATGCAATTACATCATCTTTGGTTTTGCCCAGTTTCTTCTGTAACCTTCCTAACAGTTCATCATCTTTTCCTTCTTCATATTCCAGGTCATCATCTGTAAAGTCTGCATGTGCCTGTTTGATCTTACCTTTTAATTCGTTCCAGTTTCCCTTTAATTCTAATTTATCCATGGTATTTGTTTAAAGAATAGATTTCAATATTCATGCCGATGAGGCTGAATAATTTTTGCTAACCACGAAGATTCAAAGGAAACATAAACACAAAGAAAATATGTAAAAAAAAATCTAAGTGCACCCATCCGAACGAAAAATGTATATCAGCAATGAAGGAAAATTATTGAGGCGGGAAAATATTGTTGATGTTGAAATACAATGACATACTAATTTAAATAAATTGTCGTTTTATGTAATATGACCTTTCGTATCATTATTTTTGAATTTCGCTGATTGCGATCAACCAAATAAAATACTGCTTGTGGGATCTGTAAGATATTATATGAATGATGTAGAACTGGGCTGTACGCTTGAAGTATACTGCAGGCATATTTTAGGCATGAAAGATCACATGTCTGAACAGGCTCTTGCAGATACAGACATCATTGCCAGATACCGGCAATCCCTTCAGTCAACAGATATGGATCACAGGAACGCCATCCGGATTGAATTGCAGGATTTCAGGGCTGCTAAACTATACCTGATGGAAAGGTTGAAATACCAGTGCCATCTTAACTGATCCGTTTACAACTCCAATCTTATTTTAAGGGTTCAACTTTATGTTGGATATTACATTCTAAATTTTAAAAGGATGGATATTTCCATTAATAAAGTTGCCGTTCCAAAAGAACTTTTTGAAACGCAAACAAGCGAAAGCGGTCAAACGATCGTTCATTGTAAGGTGGCAGATGCAGAATTAATCAGGATCTGGAAAACCACTTTTCTGATTCAAAATAACGGATCGAAGTCTGAACTGTTGTATGCTGATGGCATCAGCATCGCTCCTGAATGGTCTTATGTATTGCATGCAAACGGGTATGCTTATTTCACTTTGATATTTGAATCGCTGGATGTGGATTGCAACAGTTTTTTCCTGGACGAGATCATTCCTGAGCCAAATGGTTTTTATTCACGATCGGTAAGAAAAAACCACACCGGTGTATATACGGTGGAATTATTCACCAAAGATTATGGCAATCGTATTGCTGCCAGATAGTACATGCTCAAATTAATTGTTTTTGCCTGCTGCATAGCGCTCATCATTTTACTTACCAGTAAAAAACCAGCATTGGTAAAATCCCGCTTTCATGGCTATTGGAACGGCAGGTGTAATTATGAGGAAACTGATATTATGTGGAATGTACTAATCAATGATGAAGGCCAGGTAAAAGGAACTGCTTTTGTAAAGGAAGATCAACAGTTTGACCTGGTAGGCAAAGCAGAAGCAAACGGTTATTATTTAATGGCCGGTATGTATGGTGATCAGAAATTTCAGTTTGAAGGTGCTATCAGTGAATTTTCTGCAAACGGTTCTTTCACACTTAATGGTGTGGAGAAGGGAGAGTGGTTCTCTTCAAAAAACTGATCCCACTTTACATTACATAAAGTGGGACCATGAATTTTATTTTTTTGGTGCTGGTGTACTTTTTCCCTTCAGTTCTATATCTCTTTTTTTCGATTCTATTTCAAGGTCAAGTAATTTCAGCTGGTATTCTTTTAATTTCTGGTCATATGCTTTCTGGCTCGAAACAGTTTCCGGATCGTAAATAGAAAACTGTCCTTTCAACGAAAAATAGATCTGCACCATGGGTTCATTTACGATCGGGTTGATCACTTTATCAAACTGGCGATCCTGTACTTTATCATAATAAATGGTTTTTGTTTTATCTGCATAATTATACTGCGTTTGTACAGGCTTGTTCTTATTGTTGACCAGGTAGGTAGGCGGTGTGCCGCTCCTGTATGCAACATATTGTGCATAGCGTTCAGATGGATAGGCACTGTTCTGCATTTCACCCACCTGTGTGAATTTGGTAAAAATGCCGGCCTTTTCCAATACCACTTTTTTATCTAAAAGAATTTTTAAAGCTTCCTGGCGGAGATTGCTGATGATGGCATCTTTATTTTCTACATTATAGTCAACTTTCACCAGGTCATATACTTCGGCCTTTGCAGCAATGGTAATGATAGGATTGATTTGTTCCTGCTTGTAAAAAACAATATGAACATTTCTTTTCATTTCAAAACCTGAAGGAACTTCATTGAACGTTCTGCTTAATTTTTTTTCTACAACTTCTGTCTCATAAGTTGGCAGCATCGTAATAGGATCAAAGAATATATTTTTCGGGTCCATGCCTTCCTGCTGCAGGTTGGTTTTAAAAATTTCTGATCTTGATCGCATGGCCGTTTCCACTTCTTCTATCGTTTTGCCATATTGTGTTAAGCTGAAAATAGCTACAAACGACTGCGCCTTTACGTTGATCATTACATTTGCCTCCAACAGATTCGAAAAATTGCTGTTATAATTGGAATTCAGGTTCAGGTTTACACCAGTATTATTACCAGGTGTGAAATAAGAATTTCCCAGACTGTTTTTTTCTGCCATTGCATTTCCTGCAATCTGGGCATTCGATAATACGGGAATTAAAAGAACAAGGGAGAAGATGCTGATGTTGAATAATTTTTTCATAAACGTTTTTTTTATTCTGTACACGTTTAGGAAAAGAACGTTCAAATATTTTTCATTTAATTTAATTCAGTTACATAATCCAGCAATCCTGTGTTGGAAGCAACGGTAGTGTTGATAGCCATATCATTATTATGTACGTCACTGTAATCTGGCCTGTTTGAATTTTTAGGTGTAGGAGCAGGAACTTTTACGATCACCTGTGAATCAGGCTGAATGATTTTTGCCGGTTCAATCACAGCCATTGAAGAATCTTTTTGTACAGCTGGTATTTTCTGGTTGGTCTTTACTAAGATCTTTTCTGTTTCAAAGTCTTTTTTCTTTACCAAAAAGATGGCTAGCACAATAACCAGGATTGCTGCAGCAGCATATAAAAAATAGAAAGAATTTCTTTTTTTACGTGAGATCATGTGCGCCTCAAGGGATGAAAATACCGCTGGATCAACTTCCGGAACAATATCCAATTCTTCCCTGGATACCATGAATATCTTCTTCATCAGGTTGAATTCCTGCTCCGTTGCAGCTATGTCCTGCAATACCGATCTTTCGGATGCCGATAAATCTATCCATTCTTTTTGTTGTATGATTTCTTCCGGTTCCATTATGGATAAGTTAAGAGGTTTTCAAATTCTTTCAATTCATTTTTTATTTCTTTCATTAAATGAAATATCCTGGATTTTACAGTTCCTTCTGCTACCTGTATGATCTGGCTGATCTCGGGAACAGATAAATTTTCATGGAACCTTAAAATGTACAGGGAACGTTTTTCTTCACTTAATGAGTGAAGGAAATGCTGCAAGGCCGTTTTGAATCTTTTGTGATCCGGGTTCACTGCATCAGAAGATGGATGTTGCTTTGGTACCATAGATAAATGATTCTGCCTGATTTCCTTTTTACGGTATTCATTCTTACACATATTATTGGCAATGCTGTACATCCATGTAGAAAAGATCCGGGTTTTTTCAAATGAAGCGGCATTTTTGATCAGTTTAAGAAAAAGCTCCTGTGTAAAATCTTCCGCCAGGTCTTTATCTTTCCACAGCATTCTGAAAAAGTAACTGAAAATTTTCTGGCCATGTCGCTGGTATAATTCTGTAAACGCGGAATTATCTGACGCGGCCATCAGTTCAATCAGTTCTTCATCTGAAGTATTATGATATGTTGTCTTTCTTAACGTCACTTCTTTCCCTACAACGGATCTTTTAATCCGTAGAATGACCTGATCTTTTCAATTAAATTTTCCAGGGCTTTGGTATCTTTTCTTTGTTGCTGGTAATATTTATACAATAACAAAAAGCCGGGTAAATAATTTGTATTGGGAACTTCCCGGGAAAAACCCAGGTATTCATTGGTGAAATTGGTGAGGTCGAAATCTGAAAAAACATGTTTTTCCAGTTCGTTAATCGTATTGCCGCCCTTGATCTTTATCAAAAGCCCTGTAAAAGAAGCAGAAGGATATTTCAACAATATATCTTTTCCGATCGATAAACACAGGTATGCGTTTTCATTTTCGCTGATCTCACCTTCGTAATATTTCAGATGAACATCTTTACGGATGTTATGTTGTTGCTGTAAAACGGCCAGGGGAACAAGATCTAATAATCCTCTTGCGTAGATGGTAGCGTTGGTATTGGCAGACATCAGTGTATTGTAATGATACACAAATGCATTTCGTTCAATCGGAACCAGGCTGTCCAGGGCAGCCGTATATTTCAAAAGATCATTTCTGTCGTTATTAATGATGGCAAACTGAACAGCATAAGGGAGAACGATCTTCTTATTGCCCGATGCCATAGCCATTTCAATAGAGATGCGGTCACGTTTGTTTGATTGTAAAAATTGAATGAGATGGAATTGCCAGGTACCAGCGATCATTTTTAAAGCATCATCAGAAATGCGGGATAAAGCAGAAGCCCTGTCCGGATAGGAAAGGGCTTTATTTTGTTCAGTATTGATATAACTATTCAGCAGGTTTGCAGCCCGTAGTTCGGATTGCTCGGCATTTTGCTTTTTAGCAATTACCACAGATTTCTCCTCTGCCGCGCTTTGTTTTTCCTGTACAGGCTTTCCTGTACTCTGGGTATGACCAGTATATGGCAACAGGAAAGAAATGAAAATGAACAAATATTTCATGAAAGGCTGTACAACTTACATTGAATATCGTTCAAAATACGGTAAAAATATTTTGGGCTGAAATTCCGGGATCATTAATACCCTGGAAATCTACATCTTTTCTTCTTTTTCTTCGTCTGCTTCTTTTTTGGTCTTATCAACGTCGAGAGAATGACCGGTTTTATGCATCAGCGATGAAATCGGGCCTTCCATATTCTTTTGAGGATCGGTGGTATGTAATGTTTCAGGATCCGGTTTAATGCTTTCTTCTTTGTTTTCCTCGTTCGGATTTATTTCTCTGTCTTTCATAATCTATAATTTATCAGATGAGCTTTATGTATTGCAAAAGCTTTGCCACGAAGAAATGCAATTGGTAAATTATACATTGAAAGTCAGAAAAACTGCAGATTCATCAGCTGTTTGCCAGTTTTATTATTTTATCAGTCATAACCGACCAGCTGTATTTCTTCTTTTCTTTCTGAAGTCCCGGTGTAAAATAATCTTTTCCTTTCTGATAAAAATCAAATACCGATTGTGCAATGGAGGATGCATCCGGTTCTGTAACAATACCTGCAACATCATCAGGTACCAGCGCAGGAAGTCCGCCAACATTGGTAACGATCATGGGAATTTCAAAATGATAGGCGAGTGGGGTTACGCCGCTTTGTGTTGCATTCCGGTAAGGCTGTATTACCACATCTGAAGCGCAGAGATAGTATTTCACATCACTATCCGCAATAAAATGGGTGTGCAGTATTAAATGTTCAGCAATTCCTAAACGTTGAATTTGCTCTTTATAAGGTTTTTGATCTTCGTAAAATTCACCGGCGATCAGGAATTTATGGTGTTGTAAAAAATCCGGTTTTTTTTGCTTTAATGTTGCAATGGCCTCGAATAAAATATCCAGTCCTTTGTATTTGCGTATAAAGCCAAAAAATAAAATGATATGCTGATCAGCAGGTATATTCAGGTGATGTCGGGCCTCTTCTTTCAATACAGCCTTGCCGAAATTATCGTACAAAGGGTGTACTACATATTCAGCCGGTTTAGATGTGAAAAGGCGAAGGTCTGCCAGTACTTTTTCACTCATGGTGATAAAAGCATCTACCGGTTTTAAAAAATATTTTGTAAATACTTCATCACCGGGTCTTTTTTCATGCGGAATTACATTATCCGCAATGCAGATCAACTTTGTTAACTTGTTTTTCTTTATGGTCCGGAGAATGGTTCCCAGGCATGGGCCCATGAACGGCAGCCAGTATCTTACAATTACAATGTCTGGTTTTTGCCTGCTGATCTCTTTGCCGGTGATGAGCCAGTTGAATGGATTCACAGAATTAATGACCTTCCTTATTTTTAAATGTGCAGGTGCAGGTTCTGAAGAAAATTGCGTGGTGCCCGGAAATAAAAACGAAGGATATTGTAAACTGAATGTATAAATGCTTACATCATTGCCTTGGTTTTGAAATTCAGTGGCAAGCCTTTCATTATAGGAAGCCAGTCCTCCGCGTAAAGGATGTGCAGGACCGATGATCACTATTTTCATGACTTGCTGTTTAAGATATGCCTGCTTTTTCGTCGATGAGATAATTATTCCGGATAGAAGAATTCCGTGCGATCAGTTCTCCCACGAAGCCTGCAAGGAACAGTTGCGTTCCAATCACCAGCGAAATGATTCCCAGGTAAAAGATCGGCCTGTCCGTCATATTATATTTCTGAAATGCAATTTTAGCGATGAAGAGATAGATCCAGATGGAAAGCCCGCCCAGGAACACAATGCTTCCCCACAACCCGAAAAAGTGCATGGGTCTTTTCCCGAATTTACCTACGAACATGATGGTTGCAAGGTCCAGAAATCCATTCACAAATCTTTCCCATCCGAATTTGGTAACGCCATATTTCCTGGCCCTGTGTTCCACTACTTTTTCACCGATCTTTTTAAATCCGCTCCACTTTGCCAGCACTGGAATGTAACGGTGCATTTCACCATACACTTCAATGCTTTTTACTACTTTTCTTTTATAAGCTTTCAAACCACAGTTAAAGTCGTGTAATTGTATACCGGAAGCACTCCTGGCAGCTGCATTGAATAATTTAGAAGGCAGATTTTTAGTGAGTGTATTGTCGTACCGTTTTTTCTTCCAGCCACTCACCATATCATAACCGTCGCGTACGATCATATTGTACAGCTCTGGAATTTCATCAGGGCTATCCTGGAGATCGGCATCCATGGTAATTACAACGTCACCCATTGCCGCTTTGAAGCCTTCATTTAGGGCAGCGCTTTTTCCATAATTGCGCTGGAAGCGGATGCCTTTAACTTCTGCATGTTCTGCCCGTAGCTGTGCGATCACTTCCCAGGAATTGTCAGAACTTCCGTCATCCATCAGTATAATTTCATAAGAGAAATTATTAGCCTGCATCACACGCTTTATCCAGGCCACCAGTTCCGGCAGCGATTCATCTTCATTATACAATGGAACAACAACTGAAATGTCCATAAGCCTTTCGTATTAATTACGTTTTTTTTGAATTAGGAATGCAGAAGTTACTGCAGTGATCAGGGCGCCAATGATCAGGTAACCAAAAATGGCGGTGGATACCATCATAGTGTTGAAATTATTTTTAGCCATGGCAACTGTACTTTCAATTTCATCCGGAGTTTTATCTCCTTTTGAAATCAGATCTGCTCTTACCATTTTCTCCATCTCTGTTTTAATTTCGGGGTGAGATTGTAAAAAAAAGTAAGTGAACAGCACCATCATCAATGTGATCACCACAAAACATTTAAAACCTGCAGAAAAATATTTTCCGAATTTTTTGGGTTCCGGATCAGCCCTGTGAAAGGCCATCAGTGCCCAGATGATACCACCCATATATAAAGCATAGGTGATGTACTGGTAATTATTTTCAAAACCAACTTTGGTTTGATATATCAGTAAGGAAGTGATGATCATGAGTGTACCTGTGATCAGTCCTTTTAATGCGCCGCTCTGTTTATTCATTGGTTGCCAGATTTATCATGTTATTGTGCAGGGTGCCGATTATCTTTCCTTTCATTTTCTTTCCTATAAAGGGTGAGTTGAAAGAAAGCGAACGGATCATTGCCCGGTCAAAAATATAGGTTTCTTCCGGAACAAACATCGTAAGGGAAGCGGCAGTACCTTCTTTGATCTCCGGCAAGGCCTGTTTGAATATGGTACGTGGTGTTTCCGTAAGGATGGAAACCGTTTTTTCCAATGATAATATGTTTGAGATCACACCAAATACATTCTGGAGGGTGATCATGCCGTTTTTGGCGTATTCGAATTCACAATCTTTATCATCATTATGCTGTGGGATGTGATGTGAAGCCACACAATCAATGATACCATCTTTTAATCCCTGCTGTAAGGCATCCACATCAGCCTTTGTTCTGAGTGGAGGATCCGATTTTAAATTCGTATCATAATTTTTCAGATCATCATCCGTGAAATATAGATGATAAGGCGTCACCGAGCAGGTAACATTTATTCCCCTGGCTTTCGCTTTGCGGATGAGTTCCAAAGAACCTGCTGTGGAAATACCAGTGATGTGTAAACGGGAATTGGTATAAGCCAAAAGTTCGATATCACGGTGTACCATCAATTCTTCGGCAATGGCAGGTTTGCCAGGTAACCCCAGTTGAGTGGAAACAATTCCTTCATTCATCAGTGCATTCGGCTGAATGGAATGAAATATCGGTATCTGTATCAGTGTTCCATTTACAGCGTTGAGGTATTGCAATGTTTTTAATAAAAGGCCAGGGTCCTGCAATCCTTTCAACCCAGCTGAAAAAGCAACGGCACCGCATTCATGTAGATCATACATTTCGCTTAAATCCTTTGCTTCCAGGTTTTTTGTACAGGCAGCGATGGGCA